>JAKQLT010000196.1 GCA_029567025.1 Candidatus Omnitrophota bacterium
AAGTTAAAGCGCATGTTAAATAATTCACAATAAGGTGATAAAATGTTAAACATATATATAATTGAAGAAGACAGTCTAAAATCACAAGGGCCTCCATCAACTTGTATTACAAACAGGTTAAACACTGGTGGTGATATTTCAAAATATGTAAAATCATATTTATCATTTTCAGATGAAAATGTTTTTAGAAAATGCATTTTGTCTACTGTAAAGGAAATATTATTAACGGATTCAATATCAATTAATTTATTGATTATTAGTGCTCATGGCATAGATGAGACTGGTACAAATTTATGGACACAAAATAATAGTATTAATTTAAGAGAGTATCAAGATTATTTTAAAATCTTACCGGCTCATTTAGTAATTTACATGCGATCATGCAAAGCTGCATTCCCAGGTGCATTTTGGTCATTTTACAAAAAGTCAAATATCAAACCAATTTTAATTGGACCAATTGTTTCAATCTATGAAAACGATGCGAATGATTTGCAGCACATAATAATTGATACAATATTAATCAATTCCGATAATGAGTCTTGCTTAAAGAATGAAATTGATCAATTTAATTTAAAAGTTAAAAATATTTATAATAGAAAATACTCAATTGGTATGTTTTTACGTTCAGAGGAATGGTATCCAGAACAAGGGGTGTTATATTAAGCTTTTCTCAAAAATATCTGTACGCCTTCGCCATCCTTGGCTTCGGCTATAATAAACTTGTTGCTGTTGGCCGCTTCACTTAACACGGGGCAAGCGCTCGTCGCTGCGCTCCTCGGGCTACGCCACATTGCGCCCCAAAGGCGGGCGCATCGTCGCCTGCCCCGGAAACGTTAGTCGACATGCTTGGCGAGCTGAACGGGTGTGCCGCCGTCCGTGGCGGCACAATGAGGCGAAAAAACTTAGAGGAGCCACAAAACATATCTGAAATAAAAAACATAAAATTTAAAAAACAGAAATAAAAGCCACAAAGGACATAAAAAGACAAAGAGGCATAAAAAGCCATAAAAGATATAAAAGACGATTAAACGGCATAACGAATAAAATGAAAAATCATCGAAGTGCAAATTTGTAAAATTGATTCCGTAGGAAATCGAAGTAATAAAAGGAAATAAAACGGCAAAGGGGCACGGAAGAAAAAGAGAAAAGACATTAAAAGGACATTTAAAGGCAGAAAGAAAAATAAAGGAAAAGAAATAATTATAGAAGGTAGTAGAGGGAGAAGATGCAATGCCGTCGCCGTCCGTGGCTCCGGCACGCTTATTTGAAGCGCCAAGCACATCGACTAACAACGGGTACGCGGCTCCGCTCCCTGTCGGTCGCTTCGCCC
>JAKQLT010000030.1 GCA_029567025.1 Candidatus Omnitrophota bacterium
ATCTGACCACCGTCGGAATAATCCGGATGATACGATTTAAACAAGCGCATAACGCCTTCTTGAACAATCCCAGGATAGGCCTTACAAATAACACTTTTCATATCTCCTTTATGGTATTCATTCGGGCCAAACACATTAAAGAATTTTAATCCTACGATTTTTTTCAACCATCCTTTTTCTAAAGCCAACAGGTCAAAATCCTGTTTCGATTTTCCATAAAGATTAAGCGGGCGGCATAAACGAATCGTTTCTTCATCATCTTTATAGCCAAAAGACCCGTCGCCATACGTGGCCGCAGAGCTCGCGTAAATAAATCGGACATTTTTCTTTAAAGCCCATTGCGCTAATATTTTGGTATACTCAAAATTATTCTCACGCAAAAAATTTTCATCACAACAAGTTGTTGAGCTACACGCGCCCATATGAATAAGAGCCTCGACATTAAAAGGCAATTTGTCCTTTTCAATACAATCAAGAAACGATCGACTGTCATAATAAGAATGCCATTTTTTATTCAAAATATTTTTCTTTTTATCTTCAGGAAGGTCTTTTTCCTCATCCACAAGAATAATATGGTCTATTCCTAATTCATTAAGTTTAGCGACGATACAACTCCCAATAAATCCTGCCGCGCCTGTAATGACAAACATCATTTTTCTCCTTTTGGTTCTTCCTTTTTCTGCATCTTATCTTCCATCATAATACGATTTCCTAACCGCGCGCCTAACACATATCCTAAATCCCGATAAAAAATTTCTTTTCTTTGAGCGATAATTTCATCCTCAAAGGCAGCAACAGCCCTTCCAGAATCAAGCTCAATCATCTTTCCTTCTATTTTTAATATTTTTGTTTTATTACGCAAAAAAAACCGCGAAAACCACGACGGCTCAAACCATGCGACAACACGGCCTTCAATAATAAAATCAGAACGCTCCATATTTTCTTTAGTCATAATTTCCCATCGAGACTTTTTTTCTTGAAACGCGTCATAAGCGCCCCTGACCATCATCAAAGCTGTTTTATGACATTCCTCGGTTGCCGCAACATTTTCGCCTGGAATAAACGGAGGCATCAATATCTTTGAACCTTGCGCCAATAGCTCTGGATGGATCATATTAAAAAATTTCAACGGCTTATAAGACTCTTTAGATTTAAATTCCGCAAGAAAATCAGAAGGAGCGCTTTTTAACCACGCACAGCTGGATAAAAAAAGAAAAAAAAGCCCCACAAAAATATTTTTAAAAATTTTCTTCATCTTATTTTATTTCTTGATTCTTTTTAAACTGCTGGATCCTCGCGACATCTTTTTCATCATAAATCTCGCCAAAAAGTTCTTCTAACACATCTTCCATCGTAACTAACCCCACGTCTTTCCCTCGAGCGTCCTGAACAATAAAAAAATGCTGATTCGTCATTTGAAATTTTTCTAAAAGTGTGTCCGCCTTCATAAACCAACTGACAAAAATCGGCGCCTGCATAAAATCCCGCACGTGCGCCTTATCATTATCTTTCGCCATTTCTCTTAATAACACCCGCTGTTGTACCACACCGACAAAATCATGCGGGTCTTTATCAAAGACCGCGATCCGGCTATATCGAGAATGGATAACCATGTCTTTAACTTCTGCTAATGTTTTAGAGGCCTCAATGGCATAAATCCCGTCAATAGGTTTCATAATTTGAGCCGCACGGATATCATTTAATTTAAACACGCGATTACATAAAACTTCTTCGTCCATTTCAACCGTTCCTTCAGCCCGTCCCAATTTCAACATCATCCGAATTTCATCTTCCGTGACTTTGGGCCCGCGTTTATATTTACCGGGCAAAACAGCTTTTGATATTTTTAACATGAAGGAAACAACAGGATAAAAAAACCAAACAAGCCAACGCACAGGTTTCGCCATCCATAATCCGACAATAGAGCGATAACGCTCGCCAATCGTTTTAGGAATAATTTCGCCCAATATAATAATCAAGAAAGTAACAACCGCCGAAGCAAGCCCTAACCATTGATTCCCCCAAAAAAAAGATACTTTTTGTCCAATAAAAATAGAACCCACAATATTAATCGCGTTATTCAAAATAACAATTGTCGCGATCGTATCAGAAATATGTTCTTTAATAAACAATAAATCGTCGGCGTTTGGCTTATTATGCTCTTTCAAAACTTTCACCCGCACCGTTGATAAACTTAAGATTGCGGCTTCTGCCATGGAGCAAAGAGCCGAACCTAACAAAACACTAAAAAACAACAAAAAAACAGCAACCATAATTAACGCCTTTGGTATTGAGCAAAATAAAAAGTTGTTTCGTTCTCTGAAAAAACAGAGGTAAACTCGATGCGCTTAAAATCATTCTGAAACGCGCGTTCCCGTAAAGGGAAAAAGACATCACACGAAAAATCCTCCAAAATATGCGTCATATAAATAGTTCTTAACTGCGGCAGGTCTATGGCTTGACGGTAAATTTCAGCCCCGCCTATTACAAAGGCCTTATCAACTTTTTCTTTATAAACCGTTTCTAACAACTCAAAGACATGGGAAAAACTTTCAGCTTTTTCAACGCCTTCGGGAAATGTCAGCTCATTATTTTTGGTTAAAACAATATTGACGCGATCCGGCAAAGGCCGAAAATGACCCGGCAATGATTCCCACGTTTTACGCCCCATAATAACCGCGTTTTTTTTATTCTTTGACGCTGTTGTCGTTATCTTTTTAAAATATTTAAGATCCTCCGACAAACGCCACGGCAACCGGCCTTTTTGGCCAATACCATAATTTTTATCAAGAGCTACTATTAGATGAATGAGAATCATACGGCAATAGGGAATTTAATAAAAGGTTCGTGCTGATAATTTTCAAGCTTAATATCTTCAAAAGTCATCTCAAGCGTTTTTTTATTATTCAATTTTAAAACCGGCAAGGGTTTCGGCGTTCGTGTCAATTGTATTTTCAATCCCTCAATATGATTAAGATAAATATGCGCGTCGCCTAACGTATGAACAAAAATTCCAGGAACCAAAGAACATTCCTGCGCGATCATAGACATCAAAAGCGCGTAACTTGCGATATTAAACGGCACCCCTAAAGCAACATCCGCAGAGCGTTGATACAGTTGGCAATCCAGACGGCCGTTGATCACAAAAAATTGAAAAAACGCGTGGCACGGCGGCAAGGCCATACGCTCCAGATCAGCCACATTCCACGCGCTCACAATAATCCGACGGGAATCTGGTTTATTTTTAATCATCTCGATGACTTGCGCGATCTGATCAACATAATGTTTTTGATAAGTCTTTGTCTTTTCATCCCAAACAAATTTTTCCCATTTACGCCATTGATATCCATAAACAGGCCCCAATTCTCCATCTTCTTTAGCCCAAGCATTCCAAATAGGCGTATGCTGTTTCAAATCATCGTTAATATTTGTCGCGCCCCGTAAAAACCATAAAAGCTCATACACAACCCCATCAAATAAAACTTTTTTCGTCGTTAATAAAGGAAATCCTTGTCGTAAATCAAATTTCATCTGATAACCAAAAACCGCGATCGTTCCCGTCCCTGTGCGGTCTTCTTTTTTTTCGCCGTGGGCTAATATATATCTCACTAAATCTAAATATTGTTTCATAAAAGTTTTTTATTATACCAAAGGCTTATTCTTTTACCTGAAAATTTTTATACTCTTTGCTGAAAGTCCGTAAATATCCTTCTCTCTCGGATGCCGGTGTTAAAATCAAGCTCGCGACATCAGGGCCTAAGGCATTGATAAGTTCCACTCCTTGTTGAGGGCCTAAAACGCATAGAGCGGTTGACAACGCATCCGCATCTTGCGCGGTATGAGCAATAACCGTCGCGCTGACGACCTCATCCGATGGAAAACCTGTTTTCGGATTAATAATATGCGCGTATCTCTTTTCTTGAATTTCAAAAAATTGTTCATAATCGCCCGAGGTCGTAATCGCTTTATTACTTACTAAAACAGTATCAATCATTCTTGTATTATCTCTCGGATCGCGAATCCCAACGCGCCATGCGCGGCCTTCACAATTGGTTCCGCCCGCGTAAATATCTCCACCCGCATCAATAAGAAAATCAGAAAACCCCGATTGGCGGAAAACAGCCGCAGCCTCATCCACCGCATAGCCTTTGGCAATCCCGCTTAAATCTAATTTCACCGTAGGATGTGAAAGCTGAACATTATAATTTTTCAATAATTTAATTTGAGAGGCACCTGTTAATTTTAAAATCTTCTCAATATCTCTTTTACGAGGCAAAACGTTTTTCTCTTTGCTGTTTTTCCATAATTGCACAAGCGGCCAGACCGTGACATCAAAAGCGCCGTCGCTAATGGTGGAAAAATAAATAGCCTTCGCAAGCAAAAGATAAACCTTTTTATCAACGCTAACCGGTTTTGTCTTCGATGTATTTATTTTAGAAATATCCGAACGCTCATCAAAAACACTCATCATGCGCGATGTATTTTCTATCGACTTCCACGCGGTCTTAAAAGCATTATAAACAGCCTCTTCTTGAGAATTCTCTGAGCAAACATCAAACCGCACCACTGTCCCCATGGCAAGTTTGGTCTCGCTATATTTATGAAGCGGGGCCTTGAAAATAGGAATATCTTGGGAAATCAAGAAAATGCCCGCCGCTAACAAAAAAATAATCCCGTAATGAAGAAATACTTTTCTCATTTTTATTTCTTCTCTTTCATTTGAATAAGCCTTTGCATGATAGGGATAATAACATTTAAATCATAAACATACAACGCCGCAGAACCTCTTTTCGAAGAATCCCTTAAGAATTCTATTGACCGCATTAAATGTTCGTTGTGCTCTAAAACAAACCGCTCGAGCAAAAAAGAAGAAAAATGAGGATAAGTTTTATAGGGCGGCATATTTTTGAAAATAAATTCAATAGGACCGGCTAATTGCGAAGAAAACCGCAATTTATCCTCGGTTAAAGAAACATAGGCCTGCGGGTCAAGAATAAAATAACGATAGCCGTCTTGATAGGATTTAAGCAACACGCCAAAATTGTTAGACGCCTCAATGACATCCTTACTATTTAAAACAAATAATTTCTGAATCATTTCCTGCGTTGATAAAAACTTGGCCTTGGGGTCTTTATTTAAAACGTCTTGAATCGAGGTCGCATAATCCGTTTTAAAAAGAATAATCTCGCGCGACTTTAATAAATGCTGGCCAAACATAATAACAACTAAAGCGGCAATGAGCGGCTTATAAAAAACTTTTTTTCCTTGGTATAAAACATCAATCATATATGCGACGGCCATAGCCATAAAAGGAAAAACAACGCATAAATAACGCACGCCTTTTTCCTGCGGGAAAGAAAATAAAACCATTAAAAAAAGGCTTAATGCGAACGGCAAAAGATAGGCCCATTTCTTCTTCCACAAAAAATACAAATTCGCGAAAAAAAACAGCCCGAAAAACACGCTCTCTAATTTAAATAAATAATACGGATAGGAAAACAAATTCACCCATGAAAAATGACCTTGTGCCAGATGCGACTGGTGAAACATCCAAGCAAACGTAATATAGGTATTTTTTCCTTTATCTAAACTTCCTAAAAGAAAAATAATGGCCAAAAACGTCACGGTATTGTAAACATATTTCCTGATATCAAATTTTTTCTTATCGGAAAAACTAATAAAAAGCTCACAAAAACCCATAATCACAGGAATAATAATCATGCGGTAATTAGACAAAAAAACAAGGCTTAAAAAAAACGAAGAAACAAACGTCCTCCCATTCATCCCTCGAGAAGAAAGATAAAAATACACGCCTACTAAAAAACAAAAAAGAGATAAAGATTCTTGAAGCGCTAAACGGGAATAAAACATGTGGCTCGGCAATAAAGCCAGAATAGCGGCAGACAATAACGCAACGTTTTTTGACTGATAATAACGCCTCGCTAAAAGATAGGTCATGCCGATAGATAAAACACCAAAAAACGCTGAAACCAAACGTGTAAAATACCAATCCTGTGGATTTGAAAAAAAGAAGCCCCGCAAGTTAGAGATAAAAAGCCATAATGATTTCGCGCTCGATAAGGCAAAAGATCCGGAAACCTGAAGGATCTTAAAAAACTCGCCCAAATCTTTAGCAGGATTTCTTTGGATTAATTCGACAAACGGCCGTCCCGCATTAAGCCACAAACCCTCATCATAAAAGAAAAATTGATTTTCCGCGATGCGATGAAAGCGCATAAAAACGCCGACAATAATCAATATGCCTAAAATAAAGCTAGCTGTTTTTTTAAAATCGACCCGGATAAAATCCATTTTTTCTTTTCCTTAAATATTAAAGATCGTCGGTATGGAGCATGTCTATTTTTCGACGAGAAGATTTTATTTCTGAATGATGGTGTTTTTCTTTAAGGATTTTTTCTTTTAATTTTAAAGGCCTTTTCGCTTTTGCCCGTCTTTTCTTGGCTTTTTCATAAGTCTTGTCTAAGCGTGCCTGTTGTTGTATTTGTTCCAACTTTTTAATCAATAACACCCGCGCATAAAAACGGTTACGCCCTTGCTCACGATAATTTTGACATTTGACCGCAAGGCCCGTTGGAATATGTTCCAAGCAAACACACGTCGAAACCTTATTCACATTCTGTCCGCCGGGGCCTGAAGAACGGATAAAACGCTCTTTGATGTCATGCTCGAAAAGATGCACTCGCCGCATCTTTTTTTCTAAATCTTTTTCTTTATCTGATAACTTCTGCCACATCATTTTTTAATAAACCTTTTGATATAGCAAGGCCGCCCACTCTTTGCCTTTGATGATTTTTATAAGCCGCAGCGGAAAACTTTTAAAGGCCTTTTTAAACTTAGAAATATTCTCTAACGATATTCCAGAAACAGCTAAATATTTTTTATCGCCGACAAACGAAACGATTTTTTCCTTAAAAAGGATAAGATCCTGCGTCACTAAATTCGCCGCAACAAAATCATATTTCTCGCGAGATACTATTTTCCCAATATCTTGAACTTTAATTGTTTGCTCTTTAACGCGGTTACGCCTAAAATTTTCTTGAGCGATTTTAACAGATTCTTTATCAATATCCACGGCTTTAATAAACGCGGCGCCGCATTTTTGCGCGATAATTGCTAAAATCCCTGTGCCTGTGCCGATATCAATAAAAGATGCAAATTTCCCTTTTTGGCCTTCAATCAACTGCGCCATAAATTTAGTTGTCTCATGCAAACCTGTGCCAAACGCTAACGATGTGTCAATATAAATAGGAATGCGGCTAATTTTTCTATATTTATTTTTATACGACGCGGGGACAATATCAAATGTGTTGGAAAGCCGAAACGGTTTAAACGATTTCTTCCAAGCATCCCGCCAATTTTGCGTTAACAAACGATTAATAGAAATCTTAATGTTTTTTATTTTGAGTTTCAAAAAATCATTTTTTAATTTTTGTGCGAGAAGTTTCGAAGGCAAATAAACAGCTAAAAATCTTTTATCTTTTGAAATTGACTGAACAATGTTTTCCTCTGTGATGCTACGCTGTAATAAAAGGCGTCTTATCAATTCTATTTTTACATCATCGCCATCATCAATTTTAAAACGAATTTCAAATAACATTTATCAAGACCATAGTTTATCCCCTAGTACCACATCAGATGTGGTACTAGGGGGGTTACACAAATTTAATTAACGACGGGTCGTATTCTTTGGGCGCTTCAAAACCCAACAAATTTAAAAGCGTCGCCGCCACATTCGACAATCCCTGCTTGGAAAGATGTGCCATAACATATTCATTTTTATAGCCAGAATCAATAATAGCAAACGGCACTTTATTTAATGAATGCGCGGTCGAGACAACTTTTTTGCCTTTAGAAATCGTAAACATTTCATCCGCGTTTCCGTGATCCGCGCTCACAACCACAATCCCGCCCAATTCCTTAACTGTCGCAATCAATTTTCCTAAACATGCATCCACGGTTTCAACCGCCGTAACAATCGCATCTTCTTTCCCTGTATGGCCAACCATATCGCCATTGGGAAAATTAACACGGCCAAACTTAAATTCCCCGCTTTTTAATAATTTTATTGTTTCCTCCGCAATTTCATACGCCTTCATTTTTGGCGCTTGATCAAATTGGATCCTATCCGATGGAACTTCAATGTATTTTTCCATTTTCTCATCGACATAGCCGGATTTATTCCCGTTCCAAAAATACGTGACATGTCCGTATTTCTGCGTCTCTGAAATCGCAAACGATTTAATGCCATTCGCGCATAAATATTCACTAACGGTTTTATCAATCTGCGGCGGATTAACCAGATAATTTTTGGGAATTTGCAAATCCCCGTCGTATTGCATCATCCCCGCGTATAAAACATCCGGAACGCGCTCGCGGTCAAATTCTTTAAAATCTTTTTCTTCAAACGCGCGCGTGATTTCAATGGCGCGATCCCCTCGAAAATTAAAGAATATAACGGCGTCCCCGTCGTTAATTGTCCCAACAGGTTTCCCGTCTTTAACAATCACAAATGAATTTAAATATTGATCCGTCATTTTCGCGTCTTCGCTATAATATGTTTCAACAGCTTCTTTGGCCGATGAAAAGAACCGTCCTTTGCCTAAAACATGCGCATCCCAACCGCGTTTAACCACACTCCAATCTGCATTATATCTGTCCATCGTCGTGACCATACGCCCGCCGCCGGACGCAATTTTATAATCTACGCTAAATTCTTCATTAAGAGAGCTTAAAAAATTTTCTGTTTGTTCAATATATTTGACAGCGGATTTTTCATACACATCGCGCCCGTCAAGAAGCACATGCACGCAAACTTTCTTAACGCCTATGGATGCGCATTTTTTTAAAAGCGCGAGCAAATGATCAATATGCGAATGGACATTCCCATCGGATAAAAGGCCGATAAAGTGGAGCGTTTTTTGAACATTATCTAAAGAAACGCGAACATCCGATGAAGCATTGTCTTTTTGCGCCAGCGAATGAGACCTTAAAAAATTTTCATTATTTTTAACGCGCGCGGTTAATTGATTCCAGATATCCGTCTTAAAAACATCACCCTGTTCAATAGAAGCGCTCACCAGCGCCGCGCCCTGTTCAAAAACCCGACCAGCGCCAAGCGCATTATGGCCCACTTCGCTATTTCCCATATCCGCATCCGACGGCATACCAACCGCTGTCCCATGCGCCTGAAGCGCTGTATAAAACGCGCTTTTTTCTAAATTGTCTAACGTGGGCGTTTGCGCGACAAATACCCCGTCACTCTCATCGCGCTTGCCAATGCCAACGCCGTCCATAATCACAAAAAGAAGCGGCCCGCGCCGCCCATTAAAATTATTTAATTTTTTAAGCTCAAATGCCATTATTTCCCTTGTTGCCCCCAGTACCACATCTGATGTGGTACTGGGGGGATTTATTTTATTGTTTTAAGGTTTTTATCTTCTAAAATTTCACGAATAGTCGCCACACTGCCTTGAAAAAATGTCTGGCCTTCACGAAGCTCTCCCTGATAAACGCGCTCATAAAAAGTATCTAATTTCAAAAGAAGTTTTTCCCGCTCATTTTTCGTTATTCCTAAATAAACAAAATTTCCCTTTTTATCTGTTTGAGCGCTGATAAGGACTTTTCCAGCCAAGACAGAAGCCTCAAGCATTTTTTTATGCGATTCTTTTCTTTGCAAAACCAGGGCTTCCATTTTTTCAAAAAACTGCCCTTGAAATTTCTCATCCATTCTATCGCCTAATAAAATCCCTTGATATTTTTCTAATAACTCTCGCTCTTGCGTGTTTTGCGCGATTTGCTCGTCGCAGGATTTTGTGAATAAATCCACCACTTTTAAAATCAATCCATTTTCTGGAACGCGGTATTTTAAAATATAATTTCGCGCGACACGCAAGCTTGTGTTATCCAAAATTAAATTTTCTATAGCAGTTTTAACCACGCGCGGGTCTTTAAAATCATCATACGACACCGCGGCCGCGCTTTGACGGCGCTTGGCATTATCTTTTAACTGATTTAAACTGTTAAGATAATTTTTGACAAATTCGTATTTATTTCCGTCGGGATTATGAAGCTTAAATTCAGAAGGATTATCAATTTCTGCCGATGCAACCGCCGGCAAAATTGACAAAAAAGTAAAAACAATTAAAAAAAATATTTTTTTCATTGATATTTATGCCCCTCATACCACATCAGATGTGGTATGGATTCGTACCACATCAGATGTGGTATTGGCTTACATCTCGCTACAATTGGTTAAATAGACAGCTAGGACCCCCTGTGGCACAACATTGTGAGGACAACCAACCTGCTGCTTCAGCATAGCATAAATTA
>JAKQLT010000052.1 GCA_029567025.1 Candidatus Omnitrophota bacterium
CTATCTCTTGCTTTATACGATTAATCCGGATTTGGTTAAAATAAAGTCCATTTCCTATGGCGGTAGCGGCAGTGGTAACGAAAATAAAGAAAATAAAGAAGAATGCATTAATAATTGCGAAAAATCAAAATGCAAAGATATGGTAGATGAAGAATTAAGCGAATGCTCTGATAAATGCAAAAGTGGATGCAATAATAATAGTGATGGAGACAAAATATGCAATGACGGAAAATGCACAAAAGCAGATAATGCCATAAACAACAATTCATCCAATATTAACCCGTCAACATTAAAATCAATCGTTGTTGCCGGAGAAGGATGCAATCCGGCCAATTCATCGGATGGACTTGGGTCCTGCGGCTATTCACAAGCCTTGCCAAAAATAAGAAAATGGTGTGGAATAACGGATTCCAGTTTTTGTAGCAAGGTTCAAAGCGGAGATAGTGACGCAATTCAAACTGACATCAATTGCGCTGCAAAGTTAATAAAAGATAATGAAAAAAGATGCGGAACTGACATAAGAAACGTCGCCTCCTGTTATAACAGCGGGAAACCTAATAATTGCGCCAAAACCACCAAAGATTACTGCGGTCGAGTAGAAAAATATTATAATAATTGTAATAAAAGCAGTTAAAAAAAATGAAAAAGATTATTTTTGCCTTATTTTTTCTTATTTTTTTTGCATTATCGAATATTTCAGCAGAAGCAAAAACCATGAAAGTGAATCTGTTCTATAGCTCTCAAAGCAAAACTTTAAGTTTCGATAAACTCGTTTCTCAGCCAGTATCTATAAACAAAGAAGGGGATATTTCCGTATTAGAATTTGTTCGAGAAGAAAAAACCGGTAATTATGCACTGGCTATATATGATGAAAATAAAGAAGAAATAATAAAAACAGAATTCAATGAATTGGACGGCGCTTTTGCCGTAGAATTACCCTATTTTAGCTTAGCAAAAGAGCTAAAGATATTTAAAAAATCCCCGGAAAAGGAAATTCTCAGTATTGATTTGTCCGACCTTTCTTCTTGCAACGCCAATGATATTTGTGAAATAGAAAAAAGAGAGACTGCTATTGATTGCATAGGAGATTGCGGAAAAGCAAAAAATAATTATAGCCCGGAAACAGAAAAACTATTAAAAGAAAAGGAGGGTATCATAAAAGATCCGGAAACGGGCGAGGTTATTCTTAAGGATTTAAGCTATTCTCCCAATCCTCAGGCCGGTTTTTTGTCTACTTCACCTAACACTAAATCTTCAACAGAAACATCAACCCAGGAATCATCAAAAAAATCGAATACTATAATTATATTAATTATCTCTGTCATTCTTTTAGCAGGAATAATAATTTTGGCTTATAAGTTCGTTTTTAAAAAAAATAAATAATAATTTTACCACCTAATCAAAAATAAAAAGATGAAAAAAAATAGAAATCTTCTTTCATTCTTCCTTTTTTTAACCCTTGCGATTTTTTTGTATGTTGGTTTTTTTAATCTTGCTCTAGCTGCCGAAGAAAAAAGTGGCGGCATTGTTCCTTGCGGAAAAGGAGACAGCGATCCTTGCACTCTTTGCCATTTAATCATAGGAATACAAAACCTTGTTAATTGGGGAACCGGCATACTGGTAACTTTGGCAATTTTAGGCATTGTTATTGCGGGAATAATATATATCATTTCCACCGGCAACGAAAAAATGATGAGCAGCGCCAAAAGCGCGCTGAGAGCCAGTCTGGTAGGTTTTGCCGTTTTCTTAGCCGCTTGGCTTATCGTCAACTCCGTTATTTATTGGATCCTCTCTGCTAAAAGTGACTTGGGTGTTGGCGCTTCCGGTGGCTGGAGTCAATTTAAATGCGACACGAGCTCCAGTGCCTTAAAAAACGGGGATGATGACGATGATGACGATGATGACAAAAATGGTGACCCGGATAAGCTGGCAGAATGCAATAAGTGGTGCAATGACAATAAAGCCACAGGAGAC
>JAKQLT010000086.1 GCA_029567025.1 Candidatus Omnitrophota bacterium
AAATGTAAAATGGAAACCGGCAAAGCCGGAAGGATTTGAACAATCGCTTACGCTCGAGACACAGAGAACCAAGAGAGAACCCAAAGAGAAGAGCTAAAAAGTAAAAAGGGATTTTAGCAACGAATGGCACGAACTTTTTTATTGAATAATGCACAATGAATAATGAATAATGGGGAACTGGCTGCGTCAGAAAGGATTGCGACCACCGATGACACCGAGAACACCGAATTTTTATTGATGTTTCGCTCCTTTGGAGCTTTATGAGTTAAGCACTTTTTTTAAGAATTCTAAAAAAAAATAAAAAAATTTTAGATTTATTTGAACTATTATTCAAATAACGCTAAAAAAGGCTGAAATATTTTACTAACGTCATCGAACGACAATATTTTTTCATGCCTCAAAGCCAATGCTGATATGGGTTCGAACTTTCGAACAAAAAAAATATATTCAAAAATGGCAAAAAATGCGCTAATTGCTCTACTTTAATATATAGAGGGAGGTGCGATCAAAGATCGAATGTAAAATGTAAAATGAAAAATGTAAAATGGAAACCGGCAAAGCCGGAAGGATTTGAACAATCGCTTACGCTCGAGACACAGAGAACAAAGAGAGAACCCAAAGAGAAAAGCTAAAAGAAAAAGGGATTTTAGCAACGATAGCACGAACTTTTTTAATGAATAATGCACAATGAATAATGAATAATGGGGAACTGGCTGCAACCTGCGGTCGAATGTAAAATGTAAAATGAAAAATGTAAAATGGGAACAAAAGCAACGGATGTGGAGACCGCGATGTATAAAGAAAGGAAGATAAAATGCCACAGATTGATAAAGCGAATGTGAGTATGTATAAGAAAAGATTTACGATAGTTTCATCCGAAATAATAGAGAATCCGGAATTGTCTTTGAGGGCTAAAGGGATACTTTGTTTCTTTTTAGGTAAACCGGATAAATGGAGACTGAGAATACAGGATATGGAGCATTGTTTAAAGGAATCCAGATCAGCAATTTACGGAGCCTTAAAGGAACTGAGGAATTTTGGTTTTTTGGCATTGGAAGAAGTGAGAGACCGGAACGGACATTTTGCATATTATGTTTATCATGTGAGTGACGGCATGACGGATATTTCCAATATTGAGGACAATTTTGACAGAGCAATTCAACACGAGGAATTCTCTCAGGAAACAGATACGGATGATTTACCGTATACGGAAAACCCGCATACGGATTTACCGCATGCGGAAAATCAAGAAGCGGCTAATAATATAGAGTATAATAATAATATAATAAATAATAATAAAAAAGAAGAAGGAGGGGAACGCGCGGACGCGGACGCTTTTCCGGAATCAGACTCA
>JAKQLT010000192.1 GCA_029567025.1 Candidatus Omnitrophota bacterium
TCTTTTCTGCCTCCATTTTCTTTATCTTGTCATTCGCATCACGTCGAATCGTACGCAAAGAGACACGAGATTTTTCCGCCATATCTTTGACAACCTTTTTTAATTCCTCTCGTCGCTCTGAAGACAATTGAGGAATAGCAATACGCATAATTTTTCCATCACTCGTTGGCATCAATCCCAGATTTGATTTTAAGATCGCTTTTTCTATTTCAGGAATGGCCGTAGGATCCCAGGGCTGAATCACAATCGTTCTCGCATCAGGCGTCGTGATAGCCGCGATTTGTTTAATCATAGTCAGCGTACCATAATAATCCAAATGAATTCCTTCAATCAATCCAGGGTGAGCGCGCCCTGTGCGAACTTCGCCAAATTCACGTTTAGCTGACTCAATAGCTTTTTTCATTTTCATTTCTGTTTCTTGAATAATCTGTTTCGCTATCATAAAAGACCTCCCGTTAATGGACGATAGTCCCTATTTTTTTCCCTAAAACAGCCTTTTTAATATTCCCTTTTTGAAAAGCATTAAAAACAAGAATGGGAAGATTATTATCCATGCACATGCTAATAGCGGTTGAATCCATTACTTTTAAATTTTGATTAAGCGCGTCCATAAATTTTAATTCTGAATATTTCTTCGCTTCTTTATTTTTAACAGGATCCGCGGAATAAATGCCATCAACCTTAGTTGCTTTAAAGATCGCATCCGCGTGAATCTCATTGGCGCGTAAGGCCGCCGCCGTATCTGTTGTAAAATAAGGATTCCCTGTTCCCGCGACAAAAATAATCACCCGATTTTTTTCCAAATGCCTAATAGCTCGCCGACGAATATACGGTTCCGCGATCGCAGACATTTCAATGGCTGTCATTACCCGTGTAGGAACACCTATTTGTTCTAAAGCATTTTGTAACGCCAGGCCATTAAGAACTGTCGCCAACATGCCCATATAATCCGCAACCGAACGATCTAATCCGAAACGTTTTGATTCCACTTGTCCTCGAAAAATATTCCCACCGCCAACGACTAAAGCGATCTTTACTCCTAAAGAATAAACGTCTTTAATTTGTCCAGCAAAAAACGCGCACATTTCCGCATCAATACCGTGATCTTGATTCCCTAAAAGAGCTTCACCGCTTAATTTTAATAAAACAGTATTAAAAATTCTTTTCTTATTCACTTTCCCCTACTTTATAGCGTATGAATCGTCCCACAAAAAGATTTTCGCCCACACTAGCGACGAGCGCGTTTAAAAGATCTTGAATATTCTTGCTCGGATCTTTAACAAAAGGCTGTTCCATTAAACAAACTTCTTTAGCAAAAACATCTACTTTTGGTTGCTGTTTTGCAATCTCTTCTGGAATATCTTCTCTTTTAATATATTTCGGATTCATCGCCGCAATATGCATCGCGACATCTTTACAAAAAATGACAAAATGATCGCTTTTGGCCACAAAATCCGTCTCACAATTAACCTCCAATAAAACGCCTATTTTATTTCCTAAATGAACATACGATTCTACGCGTCCTTCCTTAGCTGTACGATTGGCTTTCTTCGCAGCAATTTCAAGCCCTCTTTTTTGAAGAATTTCTTTAGCCTTATTAAAATCTCCTTTTGATTCTTCTAATGCTTTTTTACATTCAATCACTCCGCAGGATGTCATCTCGCGAAGTTCTTTTATCATATCTGCTGAAATAGCCATTTTATATATTTCCTTTCCTTAAAATAAAAACTTAATTACGCAGAAGTTTCCTGTGTTACGGAAGTTTTTTCTGTGGAACTCTCTGGAGTCGATGACGTATCTTTCTTTTCCTGCTTTTTCTTTTTAATCATTTCACTGGCAAGATAAGATTGACGCCCTTCTTTAATGCTATCGACAATCAAGGAAGTAATAACTCTGATGGATTTTAACGCGTCATCATTGGCCGGGATAGGAAAATCTATCATATCAGGGTCGCTATTGGTATCAATAATCGCGATAACCGGTATTTTTAATTTACGCGCTTCTTTAACCGCTATTTCTTCTTTTTTAGGATCAACCACAAAAACAACCTGTGGAATATCTTTCATGTCACGAATACCACCGAGATCCTTTAAAAGTTTCTCTTTTTCTTTTGTTAAACGTGAAGTTTCTTTCTTCTTCAAATTTTCCCAAACACCATTGGTCTGCATCTGTTCAATCTCTGTCAACCGATCCAAAGATTTAGCAACAGTCTGAAAATTTGTTAAAAGCCCACCCAACCAACGATTGCTCACATAATACATTTCCGCTTTTTTTGCCTCTTCTTCAATCGTCATTTGAGCTTGTTTTTTGGTCCCAACAAAAAGAACGCGGCCACCTTTTGCCGCGATATCAAGAATAAAATCCCTAGCTTTATTAAGATATTCTACGGTCTTTTCTAAATCAATAATGTAAATCCCGCTCCTTTGCCCAAAAATGAACTTTTTCATTTTAGGATTCCAACGCTTTGTTTGATGGCCAAAGTGAACGCCCGCTTCAAGCAACGTACGAATTAAATCATCTGACATTTTCTTGTTTCTCCTGACTTTTTAACGGTTTTTTATATTGACTTCCTTAAAAAACCTTTCGAAAAAGGCTCAGGAATCTTAAAAAAACCATTATTTTGGTTTATAAAAATTTCGAAATTGAGATAGTATAACTAATAATTATTTTTTTTGCAACTATTAATTTTATCAAAAATCTCTTTAAAATACTTTATCCCGCGAATTGCATCGAATGAAGCCGTTGATAAAGATCACAACTGTTTAAAAGGTCTTCATGATTGCCTAATCCTACGATTTTTCCATTTTCTAAAACTACTATTT
>JAKQLT010000120.1 GCA_029567025.1 Candidatus Omnitrophota bacterium
GACGGCCGCGTGTTTGGCATATGGATTGGATAAATCTGGTAAAGAACAAAAGATTATGGTCTTTGATCTTGGTGGAGGAACTCTTGATGTTACCATTTTGGAGATGGGATGGGATCAAGAGCATAAAGCAGCGACATTTGAGGTTTTATCGACGAGCGGAGATAATCTTCTTGGCGGAACCGATATGGATAATGTCTTGATCGATTATATTATTGCAGAATTCAAGAAAGAATCCGGCATTGATCTTAAAAAAGATAAAATGGCCTTTCAACGTTTACGTGAAGCCGCTGAAAAAGCAAAAGTGGAATTATCAAGCACAATTTCCACAGATGTTAATTTGCCGTTTATTACCGCAGATGCGACAGGCCCGAAACATTTAAATCTTAAGATTGATCGGGCGAAATTAGAAAGCTTAATTGCTCCTATTGTTGATCGATGCCGTGGGCCTATTATGCAGGCGCTTAAAGATGCTTCGGCAAAGATTGGAGAAGATGTGAAGGTTGCGCGTGTTATTCTTGTCGGTGGACCAACCCGTATGCCTATTGTCCAACAATTTGTTGAGAAAGAAGTAGGACAAAAAATAGAAGGCGGTATTGACCCGATGGAATGTGTGGCATTAGGCGCCGCGGTACAAGCCGGTATTGTTAAGGGAGAAGCGAAAGAAGTTCTTTTGCTTGATGTCACTCCTTTAACATTAGGCATTGAAACGCTCGGCGGAGTTTTTACAAAATTAATTGAGAGAAATACTACGATTCCGGTTAGAAAAAGCCAGGTTTTTTCAACCGCAGAAGATAATCAAACCGCTGTAACCATTCGTGTTCTTCAAGGGGAGCGTCAAATGGCGGCGGATAATACAGAATTAGGCCGATTTGATCTGGTGGGCATTCCTCCGGCTCCTCGAGGTATTCCTCAAATTGAAGTTACTTTTGATATTGATACCAATGGCATTGTTCATGTCGCGGCCAAAGATAAAGGAACTGGCAAGGAACAATCGATAAAAATTACTGCACCGACGAAATTGTCTGAAGATGAAATCAATAAAATGGTCAAAGAAGCGGAAAAATATGCCGAAGACGATAAAAAACGCAAAGAAGAAGCAGAATTATTGAATCAGGCGAATGCGGTTCTTTATTCGACGGAAAAAGCAGTTAAAGATTATGGCGATAAGATTTCAGCCGATGATAAATCGAACGTGGAACGCGAGTTGGAGAAATTGCGCGAAGCGATTAAAGGAAAAGATCACGCTAAAATTAAGCAGGCGATGGAAGATTTACAAAAAGTCAGTCATAAATTAGCAGAAGAAGTTTATAAGGCCACAGCCGCCGCGCAACAAAACGCGGGAGCTTCTGGGGCGCACGCGCAAGAATCTGAAACGGCCGCAGAAACAAAAGAAGAAAATAAAAAATCTTCTTCCGGTAAGGATAAAGAGGATATCATCGACGCTGATTTTAAAGCTGAAGATGGGAAATAATAAAAATCAAGGTAAAAGGTAAAATTAGAAGCATAAATCATCATTTAAGGATTTTAATTTTTTGTTTCGTTTTTCTTTTAACCTTTTGCCTTTTTTCTTTTAATTTATTTTTATGAAAAAAGATTATTATGAGATTTTAGGTGTTTCTAAGACAGCAAGCCTTCAGGACATTAAAAAGGCCTATCGGTCGCTGGCTTTAAAATATCATCCTGACCGTGTTCCGGAAGCAGAAAAGAAACAAGCGGAAGAGAAATTTAAAGAAATTTCTGAAGCGTATGGCGTTTTGTCTGATCCGAAAAAACGTCAAATGTATGATCAATATGGCCATGCGGGTATTGATCAAAATTTTACAACTGATGATATTTTTAGAGGAGCGGATTTTAGCGGATTTGATGATTTGAACGATATTTTAAGCCAATTTTTTGGCGGCGGATTCAGCGGAGGTTTTGATATTTTTGGGTCCGGCGGACGTAGCGGTTCCAGTCGCTCTTCTCGTCGCCAACAACGAGGACGAGATATTCAGTATGAATTAGAAGTGACTTTAGAGGAGGCCTTTGCGGGTGTTAAGAAAAAAGTCAAGATTCCGCGTAATGAATATTGCTCTGATTGCAAAGGCACAGGCGCGAAAAACGGGACAGCTTTAAAGAATTGCGCGCAATGTGGCGGTCAAGGCCAAGTTGTAATGTCTAATGGATTTTTTAGAATGGCGCAAACATGCCCTCAGTGTCAGGGGGCTGGGAAGATTATTAGCGAGTATTGTCCGTCGTGTGGCGGGCGCGGGTATTTGAAAATGACGCGTAATATTGATGTGAATATTCCCGCTGGCGTTGATAATACATCGCGTTTACGGGTCAAAAATGAAGGTGAAGTAGGACGTGATGGAAACGGTGATTTGTATATTTATATTCGTGTTTTAGATCATGAGATTTTTCAACGCAATGGGGATGATATTTATATGGAATTACCTATTAGTTTCACGATTGCGGCCTTGGGTGGAGAAATTTCTGTTCCGACGCTCGGCGGAATGGTTTCCATGAAAATTCCTGCTGGAACTCAAAGCGGACGCGTGTTTCGTTTAAGAGATAAAGGTATGCCTAATGTGCACAGTGCAACGACAGGCGATCAATATGCGAAGGTTATGATTCAGGTTCCCAAAGTTTTGACAGCAGAACAAAAAAAGTTATTGGAAGACTTTGCTAAAATAAGCGGGGACGAATTCGCAATGAAATCAGAAAGCATTAAAGAAAAAATAAAAAAAGTTTTTAAATAACAGAAATAGAGGATATTATGCCAACTTATGAATATGAATGTTCCGCGTGCGGTCACCATTTAGAGGTTTTTCAGTCTATCACGGATAAGAAGCTCAAGAAATGCCCTCAGTGCGGCAAAAATAAATTGACGCGTTTGCTTGGCGGTGGCACAGGGATTATTTTTAAAGGAACCGGGTTTTACGAGACGGATTATAAGAAAAAAAAGTCTTCTGAATCTTCTTCGTCTTGCCCAAAGGCTGATAAGTCAGATTCTAAAAATGCGTGTTCGTCATGTCCTATGTCGAAATAAAGAAAAACTGTAAAATTGAAATTTCTTAAATTTTGGTTTTCCGTTTTTGTTTATTTTGCTATTATTTTTATAACTGGTGCTGTTGATGGCGCCTATTTGTATTTTTAATGAAAGTGTGTAAATACAGTGGCTACGATTAAACCATTTCGAGCTGTTCACTATAACTCTGAGAAAATAGAAGACTTGTCTTTGGTCATGAGCCCGCCGTATGATGTCATCAATGAGCAAGAACAAGAGATTTTAGAGAAGAAAAGTCCTTATAATTTTGTTCGCATTGATCTCGCGAAAGAAAATTCTGCCGATAGCAAAAATGATAGTCGTTATACGCGATCTAAAGAAATTTACGAAGAATGGCTTAAAAAAAGAATTTTAATCCAAGATGATAAACCCGGAATTTATTTTTATAAACAGGATTATAAGGCGCAAGGTCAAAAACATTCCCGATTGGGCTTTATTTCTTTGATGAAGTTGGAAGATGAAAAAGATTCTAAAGTTTTTCCTCATGAGAATACCCATGCACATGCCGTTGAAGACAGGTTAAAATTATTAACAAGTCTTCGTGCCAGTTTAAGTTGTATTTTCGTCTGTTATTCCGACAAAGGCAATAAAGTGGAGAAAATATTCCAGAGTCATCTTTTATCGCAAAAACCGCTTATTGATGTTGAAGATAAAGATAATGTTCAGCACCGGGTATGGGCCTTGACCGATCCCGTATTGATAAATGAAATTAATGAAACGGTTGCGGGCCAGCATATTTTTATTGCGGACGGACATCATCGTTATAAAGTGGCACAACAATATCGTCAGCAACAGCTTTTAGCTCAAGGAACAAAATCGTCTGACCATCCGGCTTATGATTATGTCATGACTTATTTTACCAATATTGATTCTAAGGACCTCCAAATTTTCCCGATGCATCGCATTGTCAAAGGATTTCCTGAAAATATCAATTTTCTCGAAGAGTTTTTCAGAATGGATAAGGTTAAAACTAAAGAAGATCTTTTAATTCTTTTGGCGCAAGCGGGAAAAAATGAGAATGCGTTTGGCCTTTATAAACGAGAAGGCATGTGGCTGATGCGGTTAAAAAATAAAATGTTGATTAATGAATATGTGACCGAAGGGTCGAGAGATTATAAAAATCTTGACGCGAGCATTCTAAAAGCGTTTGTCTTTGATCGCGTGGGCATTAAATCAGATAAGATTGTTTATACAAAAGATTCCCAAGAATTGATTCAGATGGTTCATGGCCATCAAGCCGATGCGGGTTTTATTTTAAATCCTGTCAAAATTTCTCAACTTAAGGCGATCGCTTTAAACGGAGAGAAAATGCCGCCTAAGACAACTTATTTCTATCCTAAAGTCTTATCAGGTTTAACGGTTTATCAATTAGATTAAAAATAATGTTATGTAATTTTTTATACGTTGAAGCGCTAAAAAAATGGATTTGCGTGTTAGCCTGTTTAGTTGTATATTGATTTGAATTTATTTAAAGGAGATTATTGTTACAATGACATTGTTTAGCCGTGAAAAATATACTTTGGTTAATGTAAAAAAGAAAAGCCTGCCCGCATTATGGACCAAATGTCCTGAGTGTTCTGCGACGATTTATAACAAAGAATTAGAAAGCAATTTAAATGTTTGTGTGAAATGTGGTTGGCATTTTACTATTAATGTCCATCAGCGGATTGCTCTTCTTTTTGATGAAGGCACTTTTCAAGAAAAAGACCCTGATTTTATTTCTGCTGATCCGTTAGATTTTAAAGGGCCTAAGACTTACAAAGAAAAAATTGCTGAAGATCAAGAGAAAACGAATCTGAAAGACGCGGCTATTACAGGTGAGGGAAAAATTTATGGAGAGCGCGTTGCCTTTGCGGCTACGGATTCACGTTTTATTATGGGATCCATGGGCTCTGTTGTTGGCGAAAAAGTGTCTCGTATTATTGAATTCGCGACTAAGAATAAGCTTGCCATTGTGATTGTTTCAGGGTCTGGAGGAGGCGCGCGGATGTATGAAGGCGCTATTTCTTTGATGCAAATGGCAAAAACGTGCGCGTGTTTAGGCCGTCATCATGACGCTGGATTATTGCATATTTCTGTTCTTACAAATCCGACGATGGGTGGGATTATGGCGTCTTTTGCTGGCGTAGGAGATATTATCATGGCGGAACCTAAGGCCCTTGTGGGATTTGCCGGCCCGCGCGTTATTGAACAGACGATCCGCCAAAAATTGCCCAAAGGATTTCAAACCTCTGAGTTTATGCTGGCTCATGGACTCATAGATCAAGTTGTCGATCGTCGAGAGATGAAAAAGAATATTTATCAAATCATTCAATTCACAAAAAATTCCAAACCAAAATAAATTATGGCGCAAGTCATCTTAAAGGATGTTTCTAAATTTTATCGTAGCGGAATTCCTGCTGTGGATACGCTTAATATGAAAGTGGAAGATAAGGAATTTATGGTCCTTGTTGGCCCGTCGGGATGCGGGAAATCAACGACCTTAAGGATGATTGCCGGATTAGAAGATCTTTCCCAAGGTCAGATTTGGATCGGCGCTACGCTGGTAAATGATATGCCGGCCAAAGAACGCGACATCGCGATGGTTTTTCAGAATTATTCTCTTTATCCGCACATGACTGTTTTTGAAAATATGTCTTTTGGTTTACGGTTAAGAAGATATCCTAAGCATGAGATCGAGCGCCGTGTGAATGAAGCCGCGGATATTTTAGGAATTCGTCCTATTTTTGATCGTCGGCCTCGGCAATTATCCGGCGGGGAATGTCAGCGTGTGGCGTTAGGGCGCGCGATTGTTCGCAAG
>JAKQLT010000134.1 GCA_029567025.1 Candidatus Omnitrophota bacterium
TTGATTCTAAAAAGCGTACGGGGTATCAGATTTATAAAAAAGCGCTTTCTAAAGGCTTATTATTAAGGCCTTTAGGCGATGTTCTTTATTTTAATCCGCCGCTCACGATTTCTTTAGAAGAAATTCAAGAGGCCGTTTCGATTTGTAAAGAAGCATTACTTGAAATACTACCAGAATAAAAAACGGGCTCGTATTTAAATAGGTTTGTTTTGAACATAAGGTGGCTTCTATTATTTGAGCCTACGCGTTTGCTGATACAAAACGACCTGCGGAATATTATCAATTCTGCTTTCTTAAAGAAATTATAAAAAGTCATAAAATAACGACGTCAAAAAAATATGAATTATTTGTTTCAAGTGAAACGATAAATAAAGACATTAAAGACTTTTACGGTTTATTTTAAGCGAATCAATAAAAAATGATGTTCAAAAAATCCGTTATGTTTTGTTTTGAACATAACGGGAAAAATGGTATCTAAAAAACGGATTACTTTTTTTGTGCGATGATATAAATCGGGTGGTACGTTAAAGTCACTTGATTGTCTGATGAAAACAATTCTTTATATTGGCTTGAAAAGCGGTGTAAATCGCCTTTTGTCCAGTGCGTTTGAAACAGCGCATTTACTCCTGTTCTTTTGATATGCTTTAGAACATCGACTGGATCATTAAAAGAAACAGAATGGATTTCTTCGTCATAATGTAAAAGTGAAAAATGCTTTTGCACTATTTCTAAAACGATTTCTAAAGAAGGGTAGTAAAGACCACTTTGTAAAATGGATCGAATCTCCACCATATTTTTTTTCCCAAAGGTGGAAAAGGCAAAAATGGCGTTTGGATTCATCTTTGCTTTTAACTTTTCAAAAAGAGAATCTAATTCGAGAATCCATTGTAGTGTAGAAGCAGAGGCTATTAAATCATAAGACCCTTGAAAGAGTTCTGTTTGTTCTAAATCGCCTTCGATAAAAGAAAAAGAAGATTTTTCTGTCAAAGATTCAAGAAGGGGTTTATAATCGCCGACAAGATCGTTACAAGTGAGAGAATTGACTTTGAATTGTTCCTCTAATTCACGCGTGAGAAATCCAGTCCCTGCGCCAAGTTCTAAAACGGTATTAAATTCTTGGCCGTG
>JAKQLT010000028.1 GCA_029567025.1 Candidatus Omnitrophota bacterium
TGATTTGACTGTGGCCCCAGAAGACCTTCTGAAGTTTTATGCTGTTATAAAAGAAGATAAAGCAGAATTTATCAATGGGTGTCGTTTAGTTTATCCTATGGAAGATGATGCGATGCGTTTTTTAAATCATGTCGCTAATAAATTTTTTGGCCTTTTTTTCTCGTGGCTTTTAGGCCAACGATATAAAGATACTCTTTGCGGAACAAAAGTGATTATGAATCATTCTTATAAAGAATTAGTATCTAATCGTTCTTATTTCGGGGATTTTGATCCTTTTGGTGATTTTGATCTTATTTTTGGTGCCAATAAAATTAATTTAAAAATGCTTGAGGTGCCGATTCATTATAAGAAACGTATTTATGGGGAAACGCAGATTCAACGTTTTCGGCATGGTTTGCTTTTATTAAAGATGTGTTGGTTCGCTATGAAAAAAATAAAATTTATCTGAGGCAAGGAAGGGATTTATTTAAAAGAATATAGATATAAGAAAAGTATGGAAAAGAATCAAAAGAATAATAATGAAATAAAATTTAGCGCTACAATTGCTCAAAAAGACACGGAAACTATCTGGGGATGGGGGACGCCGGCAGGAAAGTTGCGCGCTTTTCGAAGAGCCCAATTAATTATTGAGGGGGCAGGATTAAAAGCGGGTGATAATATTTTAGAAATAGGTTGCGGGACAGGAATGTTTACAGAAATATTTGCAAAAACAGGCGCGAAAATACTTGCCTTGGATATTTCTCCTGATCTTTTAGTAAAAGCTCGACAACGAGGATTGCCTCAGGATCAGGTTTTTTTTGTCGAGAAACCTTTTGAAGCAATTGAAGAGACTGAAATGTTTGATGCTGTTATAGGTTCGTCTATATTACATCATTTGGATATTAAGAAAGCTTTAGAAAAAATATTTTTTCTTTTAAGGCCAGGAGGTGTTTTTTCTTTTGCTGAACCAAATTTTTTGAACCCTCAAGTTTTTCTCGAGAGAAAATTAAGATTTCTTAATATGTTTTCTTATATTTCACCTGATGAGACAGCTTTTGTTAGGTGGGAAATGGATGCCTTGTTAAGAGAAAAAGGATTTGAAGAAATTGTTATTAAGAATTTTGATTGGCTCCATCCATCTATTCCTGAGAAAATGATTAAGTTAATAAAGGAAATAGAGCCGTTATTAGAAAGAACGCCTTTTATTCGTGATTTCTCAGGTTCGTTGTATATTTGCGCTAAGAAGCCTTGGTAATATTTTCAGAATTAATTTTTTTCTTATATATATTTTATTTAGAGAATCATAAAAAGGATAGAAAATGAATTTCCAATCCCGTTTTGAAAGTTTTATAACCCATTAATAATTTTTTCTATTTCCGCCCATGTTTATTTTTTTCCCAATTTTATCAATTATTATACTTATATTGTTTTTTTATCTAAAATTTCCATTATTAGGATGGCGAGCATCTTATCTTTTGGCTGTTGGCATACTTTTTTCATTGGCTGTTGTTTTTCTAGAAGTTATGAGCTTTTTTGTAGCTATTACAATTATTAATGTCCGTTTGTTTTGGGTCATTATTAGTGTGGTTTGTGCCGGGATATTTTTTCTGGCTAAACGTAAACTTTCATTTCGTAAGACGCCTATTGCTTGGGCAGGAATATTAGAACGGGGCTATTATTTTTTATCATCGGCATTCTTTTAATTAATCTTTTTATTGCTTTTATTGCTACTCCGAATAATTGGGATTCTATGACATATCATTTGCCGAGAATTATGCATTGGGCTGATTATCAGAGCGTATATTTTTATCCTACAGATATCCTTCGACAGAATTTTAATCATCCCGGGTCCGAGTATTTTTTATTACATATATTTTATTTAACCGGGAATGATTATTGGTTTAATCGAAAAAATTCCCCGTAGCTCTGCTGCGGGGTTACAATGCATGGATGAGCGAACATATAGTAAAGAGTCATAATAAGACATTGCTGTTGTATCATTTGGTGTGTCCTACAAAATATCGCAGGGAAATGTTCAGTTTAGAAGTGGAAAAAAACCTTAAAGAAGTTTGTGTAGCAATAGCAGAAAGATATGAGATTAATTTTGTTGAGATTGGCGTAGATGGAAATCACGTGCATTTTTTGGTGCAAAGCGTACCAGTGTTGTCGCCGGAAAGAATAGTCAAAATAACGAAGAGTATAACAGCAAAAGAGATATTTAAAAAGCATCAAGAAGTGAAGAAATATTTATGGGGCGGACATTTTTGGACGAGCGGATATTATATGAATACGGTCGGTGCGCATGGGAATGAGAAAGTGATAAAAGAATATGTAGAGAATCAAGGTCGGAAGTATCGCCAAGTGTATCGAGGACAAGTAGAATTGTTTGACCAAATCTAAGAATCAACCGTATAAGATACCCCGATGCTCTGCATCGGGGAGTATTCATTATAAAGGTAACCTCTTTCATTGACACTCTAAAGCTTTTTCTATATAATCTATTCATTATTTTAATATTAATATTATATATTTTAACTAGAAGGTTTAAGTATGGAACTTGATGAAATTAAACGAGTTAGGTTAGAAAAACTGCAAAAATTAAATGATCACAATATTTATGCGTATGGCGGGAAATTTGAATTTTCCGATAATATCGCTCATGCCCTTGAAACGTTTGAGGAAAATAAAAGCGTGGCGCTTGCCGGACGGCTTATTGCGGTTCGAAGCCATGGGAAAGTCATGTTCGCTGACCTGCAGGATCAAACCGGGAAAATCCAACTTTTTATCAAAATTGAAGCGATTAAAGTTAACGATCTTGAAATCGTCAAAGTTCTTGATATCGGCGATATTTTAGGTGTTAAAGGCGAGCTTTTTATCACCAAAGTCGGCGAGAAAAGCGTGCGCGTGTCTGAAATTCGTTTTTTATCCAAATCGCTTCTGACCTTGCCGGAAAAATGGCATGGACTAAAGGATGTTGAAATCCGTTATCGTCAACGTTATGTGGATTTAATTGCAAATCCGGAAGTTCGAGATGTTTTTATCAAACGAAGCAAAATCGTCTCATTTATCCGTTCGTTTTTAGACAATCAAGGATTCTTGGAAGTGGAAACGCCCATGCTTCAGCAAATGGCCGGTGGCGCTCGAGGAAAACCATTTCAAAGTAAACACAATGCTTATGATATGGATGTATTTTTGCGTATTGCGCCGGAATTGTATTTAAAGCGTTTGCTCGTTGGTGGCTTGGAACGTGTTTATGAATTGAATCGTAATTTTCGTAATGAAGGAATTTCCACGCGCCATAATCCGGAATTTACTATGCTTGAGGTGTATCAATCATATGCGAATTTTGAAGATATGATGAAACTTATGGAAGATATGGTAAGCGCCGTTGTTAAAGAAATGACAGGTTCGTATAAGGTGATGTTTCAGGGACAGGAAATTGATTTTACAACGCCGTGGGAACGCCGAAGTTTTGCAAAAATTATCAAAGAGAAATTTGATATTGATCCGACGGATGATGCAAATCTTATGCTGGAAAAAGTAAGAAAAATAAAAGGCGGAAAAATAAAAATTGATAAATTAACACGTTCCGCGGTTATGAAAATAGTCGAAGATATGCTTGATGAGGAAAAAATCACGAATCCTGTTTTCTTTACCGAATATTTTACGTTTCTTTGTCCGTTGGCGAAAACTATTCCGAATCAGCCCGCGTTATCCGAACGATTTGAATGTTTTATCGGAGGGATGGAAGTGGGAAATGCCTATTCAGAACTTAATGATCCGATTGAACAGCGTAAGCGTTTAACCGAAGATCTCGACGATGATGCAGAAACCGGAAATCGCTGTTTGGATGAAGATTTTATTCACGCGCTGGAATATGGCATGCCACCGGCCGGAGGGCTGGGAATTGGTATTGACAGATTGGTCATGCTTTTGACAGATTCAGCATCGATTCGTGATGTTATTTTATTTCCGTTACTTAAACCACACTCATAATGAATTACGAACATTGGATTAGTTATCGTTATATGACCGCCAAGAAAGACGGATTTTTATCTTTCTTAAATTTTATTTCTATCGCCGGTGTTGCGATTGGCGTTATGTCTTTGATTGTTGTGACAGGTGTCATGACCGGTTTTGGTAATAATTTGCGCGAAAAAATTATTGGCACCATGCCGCATGTTTTAATTGATAAAGAAGTCGGCATTAAAGAGTATAAACAGATTATTCCGGAGATTGAAAATATTAAAGGAGTGAGTGCGGCATCACCTTATATTCAAGGCAATATTTTTGTAGAACAAGACGGTCATTCTTTAGGCGTGATGATTCGCGGGATTGATCCTCAAAAAGAGTCCAAGATTACCAAGGTCAATCAATATTTAAAAGAAGGCCGCATGCAAGATTTGAAAAGTGAGACAATTGTTATTGGAAGTGAATTAGCGCGTTATTTCGGATATACATTAGGCGACACCATGACTTTGATTTCTCCTGGATCAGGGATTGCCGGCAAAGGATGGCGATACAAAGTCAAAATTGTGGGGATTTTTAATACGGGAATGGCTGATTATGATATGAATCTCGTTATTGTTTCTTTATCGCAAGCGCAAAAGATTTTTGATTTAGAAGAAAATATCGCAACGGGGATAGGGGTAAGACTTCAAAATATTTATGATGCTAAAGAAATAAAAAATAAAATTTACAGCTTTTTAGGATACAGCTATTCTGTGCGCACGTGGATTGATATGAACCGCAATTTATTCGAAGCGTTATTTTTAGAAAAATGGGGATTGTTTATCGTTTTAACGCTTATGGTTTTGGTGGCATCATTTAATATTATCAGTACGCTTATTGTGACTGTGACAAGTAAGATTCATGATATCGGCATTTTAAAATCGCTGGGTGTTACAAATAAATCGATACGAAGGATTTTTACCAAACAAGGGATTTATATTGGCTGTGTCGGAGTTTTTTGGGGGCTTATTTTAGGATTGGCAGTAAGTTTCATTTTGCGTACTTATGTCAAGGTTCCTAAAGAAATTTATTCTATCGACCGGGTGCCGGTCGAACTTCAGCCTTTTGATATTTTGGCAACTGTGATGGCGGCCCTTTTAATTAGTTTTTTAGCTACGATTTATCCAGCGGCTAAAGCGGCCAATTTACAGCCGGTAGAAGCCTTACGTTACGAATAAAGGATTTTTTCTTGTGATATTAGAGGCAAAAAATATTTATAAAAGCTATCGTCAGGCGGGAAATATTTTAACTGTCTTAAAAGGCGTTAATATTAAAGTTGATCGAGGCGAGATTTTATGTGTTGTTGGCCCGTCGGGAGCTGGAAAATCAACATTATTGCATATTTTAGGTGGTTTAGATGATCCTGATCAAGGAGAAGTTTTTTTAAATAATGAAAATATTTATGCCGGTTCTGATGAAAAACGGGCAAAAATAAGGAATCAAAAAATAGGTTTTATTTTTCAGTTTTATCATTTATTGCCTGATTTTACAGCCATTGAAAATGTCATGTTGCCTGCGATCATTGATGGAGCTCAAAAAAATATTAAAGATATTGAAGTAAAAAGTTTAGAAGTTTTAACTGAAATAGGGTTAAAAGATCGAGTGAAACATAAACCGAGCCAATTATCCGGCGGGGAACAACAGCGTGTCGCTATCGCGCGCGCGTTAATGAATAATCCGGATGTGGTTTTGTGCGATGAGCCGACAGGAAATTTAGATTCTCAGAATGGCGATGCGATTAAGGATATATTAGTCCGTTTAAATGAGAAAAATCGACAAACGCTTATTATCGTTTCACATGATGAAGGGTTTAAAAGAATAGCTCATCGCACGATTTATATGCGCGATGGAAAAATCGTTTAATTCTTAACAAGCGAGGTTTTTATGAAGATTTATCTTAATGGAAAATTTGTGGAAAAAGAACAAGCACGGGTGTCTGTTTTTGATCATGGGCTTTTGTATGGCGACGGTGCCTTTGAAGGCATTCGTTCATATAATGGATTGGTTTTTCGATTAAAAGAACATATTGATCGGCTTTATGAAACATTGCATACGCTTATGATTGCTATGCCTATTGATAGAAAAAAAATGATGGGATTAGTTGTGGAGACGCTTAAAAAAAATAAACTTAAAGACGCGTATATTCGTCTTATTGTCACTCGCGGAGAAGGTGATTTAGGTCTGGATCCTAAAAAATGTTATGGCAAGCCCGGGATTATTATTATCGCGGATAAAATTAAATTATATCCGGAAGAATTTTACCAAAAAGGGATGGAAATTATTACAGTGCCGACAATTCGTAATTGTGCCGAGGCCATTAATCCGCGTTTAAAATCGCTTAATTATTTAAATAATATTTTAGCGAAGATTGAGGCCAGTAATTCAGGTTATTTAGAAGCGATTATGTTAGACCCTCAAGGATACGTCGCGGAATGCACGGGTGACAATATTTTTATGGTTAAAAATAATATATTATCAACACCGAGTCAAGGACGGTTAGAAGGGATTACGCGGGATGCGGTTTTACAATTAGCCAAGCAAAGAAAAATCGAGGTTTCTGAACGATTGATTACTCGTCATGAAGTGTATGTCGCTGATGAGTGTTTTTTAACGGGAACAGCGGCGGAAATTATTCCTGTGGTGAAAGTCGATGGACGGGTTATTGGAAACGGCAAGCCAGGCGGCCTCACGCAAGCGATTATGAAAAGTTTTAGATATTTAACAAAAAAAGATGGCGTTAAGTATCAGGTTAGTTAAAATCATTTTTTTAAGCGTGTTTAAGGAGTTATTATTATGATTTGCAATGTATGTGGAAAAAAGAAAGCTACGGTTCATTTAACCGAGATCATCGATGGGAAAATGACTGAGCTTCATATTTGTGAACAGTGCGCCAAAGAAAAAAGTGTTCATATGGAACAGCAATTTGGATTGGCGGATTTGTTAGCAGGATTATCCGATCTTGGAAAATCGCAGAAAGATACGCAAGAGAAGGTCTTAACATGTTCTCAATGTGGATTAACTTATGAGGATTTTAGAAAATTTGGGCGTTTAGGTTGCGGAGGTTGTTATCCTGCTTTTGAACCGCAGTTATCGATTTTGTTAAAAAAGATTCATGGTTCTAATAAACATCTGGGCAAAAAACCAAAACGGTTGGTTCAAAAAGTAATGATGGACGTTAAAGCGCCGGGTGATCTTCAAGAATTAAAAAAACAACTTTTGCAAGCTATTGAAAAAGAAGATTTTGAAAAGGCCGCGGATTTAAGAGATAAAATTCGCATGTTAGAGTCCTGAGAGGAATAAAGAAAAATGGCGTTAGAAGATTATATTCATAAAACAGGAGAATGGTTGAAAGGTTCTGGTCCGCATTCGGATATCGTGATGTCTTCGCGTATTCGTTTAGCGCGTAATTTAATTGATAAACCATTCCCGAATCGCGCGAAGAAAAAAGATCTTTTAGATGTCTTTGCCGTTATTGAAGCTGTTATTAAAGAGAATGATTTTTTTAAAACATCGGAAATTTATAAAATTAATGAAATTGATAATGTAGATCGGCAGTTTTTAGTTGAGAGGCATTTGATGAGCCATGATCACGCAACGAACGGCGAGGGCAAAGCAGTTGT
>JAKQLT010000172.1 GCA_029567025.1 Candidatus Omnitrophota bacterium
GTTTTGCGCTTCATCAATAATAATAGCGACATTATGCCCTAAATTCGATTGTTCTAAGAGGAATTTATTTAAGGCCTCGATAATAGCGAATTTGTTTTGAAATTTTCCTTCAATCCCAAGATCTTTGAGGATGAATTTAAGAAGCTGAATATCAGAAAAACTGGGGTTTAATATAAGCGCGGTCTTTGTTTTTTCGTCCAAGCGGTTTAAAAGCGTTCGGCAAAGGGTTGTTTTGCCTGCGCCAATTTCTCCGGTAATAACCAAAATACCTTTTCGCTCGCTGATTCCGTAAACCAAATGCGAGAAAGCCTCTGCGTGACGCGCGCTAAAGAAGAAAAAGTCTGGATCGGATGTAACATTAAATGGATTTTCTTTTAAGTGATAGAATTTTTTATACATGTGTCCAAATTATATCAGGTTCCTTAAGCGAGGTAAATCGGGATTTTGTAAATATTTCTTTAAAAAATGATTTTCGTTCAAAAAACCGTTGCCCCTCAATGTGTTTATGTTATAATGCAAAACAGTAAGACGGAAAAATAGAAAAAATAGGGGGGTTTTCATGCAATTTAAGGTTGAGGATGTTCGAGAAAAGAGAAATGCTCCCAGGATTCGTTTCCGAGAAGCTGTACAGTTTGCGTTAAGAAACCCAGAACAGTTTGATGGTAGTTTAGCCTGTGATATTAGCGCCACAGGGTTACGTTTGATCGTCAATAAATTTGTCCCTCTTAATACGGAATTAAATTTAATGATTCAATTAGAGCCAGAAAAGTGCGTTGAGTGTGTCGCTAAGGTCGTCTGGGTCCAATATATGCCTTTTTCAGAGAAATATCAGCTTGGGCTTATGTTTCTAAATGAAGAAATGCAGTCTTATGCCCCGGCGGATGTTCAGAGTTTTATCGAACCATCGTTAAATTAATTAAAAGCAGTTGAAAGGAGTCAGGTGTTGTATGGCAGAACAGAAAGAAGAAAAAGAAATTGGCAAGAATTGCGCAGGATGTAAAAAACCTTTAAAAAGAGCCAGACGATATTATCGTAATGGCGATTATTTTTGCAATTTAAATTGTTTTAAGAAGAAACAAGAAAAAGGCGCTGAAGGATCCGCTGAAGATAAAGGATAATATCATGTATTCGATGCAAGAACGCAGACAAAGCGTGCGTTTGACTCACAATATCCCGATTAAGATTTGTCAGGAAGAAGGAGATATCGTTACAGAAACCGGCAATATTAGCCGTTCAGGTGTGTATTGCCGGGTGAATCGTTATCTGGAACCTATGACGAAGCTGAAGGTTCATTTGCTTATTCCTATTCGTAAAAGAGGAAAAGATGCGACAAAAAAGATTTCTTGTCAAGGTGTTGTGGTGCGTACCGAGCCTGTTTTAGGAAGCGAAGACTATTATGTCGCGATTTTTTTTAATGAAATTGCTCAAAAAGAGGCTCAATGCCTTTCAGATTATATTCATTCTTATTTAGAAGGGAATGCAGGGAAACATTAATATTAAAAACCTGTCTTTGGTGTCCTTAAGTTTCTCTTTCCGGTCATTTCATAAAAAAGGTTTAATAAAAACGTGTTAAGCGATCAACATAAACCTATAAAAGTTTTATATGAGGATGATTATTTTGTGGTTTTTGATAAGCCGGCCGGCTTATTGGTCGTCCCAACGCCTAAAGGAGAGCTGCGGACTTTAGTCCATTTGGCTAATGTGCCGTTTTCTTCTTCATTGGGCGGTCCCAAGCTTCATCCGTGCCATCGGCTTGATAGAGAAACATCAGGCGTGATTATTTTTGCTAAAGGAAAACATTATCAGCGGGTGATGATGGATATTTTCAAGAATAGGAAAATAACAAAAAAATATATCGCATTTGTTCAGGGGAGCGTTTTTCATGATGCGGGAGAAATCAAGAGCTTTACAAAGTCTTTAGAATTTAAGAAATATAAAAAGAATTCTCCAGGTCAGTATTCGATAACGCGATATAAAGTTTTAGAAAGAAGAAAATTATTTTCCGTCGTTGAAGTAGAGCCTTTGACCGGCCATACCAATCAAATCCGGATTCATTTTAAAGAAAAAGGGCATCCTTTGCTCGGAGAACGAAAATATGCTTTTGGAAAAGATTTTGATTTAAAATTCCGCCGAGTTGCCTTGCATGCGAAAAGCATTGAATGGCTACATCCGGTGACAAAAAAACATATTAAAATTGAGTCGCCTTTATCAAAAGACATGGAGGTGTTTCTTGAACAACATTGATATTAAAGGAAAATCTTTAAACGAATTATCTCAAATTTGTTATACCATTGCCAAAGAAAAAGGATTTTGGGATGAAAAGCGTAATATCGGCGAGGCCTTGATGCTTATTGTGACGGAATTAGCAGAAGGCATGGAGGCCTATCGCAAACAAGATGACGCAAATTTTAAAGAGGAATTAGCAGATACTTTTATTCGTTTATTGGACCTCTGCGGCGGATTAGGAATTGATATTGAGGAAGAAATAGAGAAGAAATCTTTAAAGAATAAAAATCGTCCGTATAAACATGGGAAAATTTGTTGATTGTCGGATGTGTTGCAATGTCATAAGATTAAGGAAAGAGTTATGATAAAAAAATTTTTTTGTCTTTTAGGGATGTTTTTTATTTTTTCGGGATGTGCGACGATAAATATACCGCATTATATTAAAGAGGAGTATTCTTATAAAAAGAAATTTGATGCGGATTATGAGATTGTCCGTAAACAAATTAAAAATATTCTTCAATCGTTACATTGGGAAATTGAGGGAGAGGTTGAGCCTTCTGTTTTTGAGACGGTGAAAGATATCGTTCATCCTGAAAATCAGCAAACGCTTATTTTTTCTAAAGTACGGCAATCAGGATTTTTTGTTGGGTCTCAATATGCGCGTGTGAATGTTTTCTTGCGTGGATATAAAAAAGAATGGACAGAGATAGAAATACGTTATGTCTCTATTTTTTCCATTGTCTTTCAACGATTTACTAAATATCGTCAAGATAGGTTAGTGCAGAAGGTTTTTACTCAAATGCAGAAGAATCTTATGGCCCTTCCCGATACCGATGGACACCTTTCTCCTTAAAAGTAAGTTTAAGCCTGTTGTCGAGCAAAATGAGGCTATCGAAAAACTTGTGAAAGCCGTTCGCGCAGGTATTTCTTCTCAAGTTCTTTTAGGCGTGACCGGAAGCGGAAAAACATTTACTTTGGCGAATATGATTGAAAAGCTCAATCGTCCGACGCTTGTTATTTCTCATAATAAAACCTTAGCCGCTCAGCTTTATAGTGAGTTTAAAGAGTTTTTCCCTCACAATGCGGTTGAATTTTTTGTCAGTTATTATGATTATTACCAGCCTGAAGCGTATATTCCTCAGACAGATGTGTATATTGAAAAAGATTCTTCTATTAATGATCGCTTAGACCGTTTGCGGTTGTCTTCGACGACATCGTTAATGAGCCGTCGGGATGTGATTATCGTGGCGAGCGTTTCATGTATTTATAATCTTGGTTCGCCTGAAGACTACCAGGAATTTTTATTATATTTGCAACAAGATGAAATATGCAGCCGCGATGAAGTCCTTAAAAAACTTGTTGATATTCAATATGAACGAAATGATTATGATTTTTCTCGAGGAAAAATTCGCGTGCGAGGAGATGTTATTGAGGTCTATCCGGCTTATCGGCAGGATGCGTTACGGATTCAGTTTTGTGGCGATCAAATAGAAAAAATTTCACAGATTGATCCGATTTCAGGTCAAGAAATACAGAGGTTTCAAAAAACAGCAATTTATCCTGCGAAGCATTTTATTATTTCACATCCGCGTATTGAGCAGGCATTAATTGATATTGAAAATGAGCTTCAAAATCGTCTAAAAGAATTAAAATCTCAAGGGAAATTATTGGAAGCCGAACGATTAAACGCGCGCACGCGTTATGATATGGAAATGCTTAAGGAAATGGGCTATTGTAATGGGATTGAGAATTATTCGCGTGTCTTATCGGGGCGTCCACCGGGAAGCCGGCCATTTTGTCTGATAGATTATTTCCCAGACGATTTTTTAACGATCATTGACGAATCTCATGTGACTATCCCGCAGATTCATGGGATGTATGAAGGAGATCGTTCTCGCAAGGAAACGCTTGTGGCGCATGGGTTTCGTTTACCATCGTGTTTGGATAATCGTCCGTTGAAATTTTCAGAGTTCGCAGAAGTGGTTAATCAACGGATTTATGTTTCGGCCACTCCGGGGCTTTTTGAAAAAAAAGATGCGAGAAATCGTATGGTAGAGCAAATTGTTCGCCCAACCGGTATTGTAGACCCTCCGATTGAAGTTCGTCCGACAAAAGGTCAAGTAGAAGATCTCATTCAAGAAATTAAAAGGCACACTCAAAAAGGCGGACGTGTTTTAGTCACGACATTAACGAAACGTATGAGTGAGGATTTGACGCAGTATTTACAAGAGAAGAAATTAAAAGTAAAATATCTCCATTCGGATATTGAGACAATTGACCGTTCGAAAATTTTAAAAGAGTTGCGTCAGAAAAAATTTGATTGTTTGATTGGGGTTAACTTGCTTCGGGAAGGATTGGATTTGCCGGAAGTTTCTTTGGTGGCGATCTTTGATGCGGATAAACAAGGATTTTTGCGTTCTCAAACATCTTTAATCCAAACGGCAGGTCGCGCGGCGCGTAATATTAACGGCGTTGTTATTATGTATGCGGATCAAATAAGTAAGGCGATGAAGGCAACAATCGAGGAATGTGAACGTCGAAGGAAGATTCAGCTGGCGTATAATAAGAAACATAAAATTACGCCGCAAACGATAAAAAAAGCGATTCATGAGGGCGGGATTGATGATTTGGCTGAGGATGATGCTATTGTTTTTTTGTCGGACGTAATTGGAATCAAGAAAGAAGATTATGCGATAGGCACGTATATTGGTGAGCTTGAACGAGAAATGGAATTAGCCGCACGTAATTTACAATTTGAAAAAGCCGCGGCGTTTCGGGATAAAATAAAAGAATTAAAAAAAGGAAAATATGAATAAAAAATATTTTTTAGCGGTAGATATTGGCAATACGATAACGACGATAGTTATTTTAAAAGATCAAAAGGTCATGGATTCTTATCGTGTCGCCTCAACGCTTTCTTTTGAAAAATATAAAAAGGAATTATCAAAAATATTTAAAAAGTTTTCAGGTATTTCTCGAACAATGATTTGTAGCGTTGTTCCATTTTTAACAGAAGTTGTGACAAAATATTTAGAGAAACAATTTAAAATAAAATCTGATGTTATCGGCCGGGATATAAAAGTCCCGATAAAAAATAATTATGATCATCCTTCTGAAGTCGGGCAAGATCGGTTGGTTTGTGCGTATGCCGCTAAAGTGTTATATGGCGCTCCGTGTTTAGTGATTGATTTAGGAACTGCTATTACGATTGATGTCGTTTCCGCAAAAGGAACGTATGAAGGAGGAATGATCATCCCCGGCATTCGTTTATCTTTATTATCTTTGAATGAACACACGGCGCTTTTGCCTAAAGTAAATATTAAAATCCCTCAGGCCTTAATAGGGAAGAATACGAAAGAAAGTATGTTAAGCGGTGTGTTTTTTGGCTATGGCGCGATGTTGTCGGGATTGATTGATATGATGACACAACGCTTAAGAACGTCTCCTAATATTATTGTGACCGGCGGATATACGGATTTGATGAAAAAATTCTTTCTTCATAAAAAACCTGTTATTGATAAAGAGCTTATTTTTAAAGGGATGGCGCTATTGTCCTCGAAATAAATTTTATTTTTTCCCGCCAATTTTTTTGAATAATAAATGCGTTTTAAAAAAAATCTTGACAAAGATGTTTTTTTTGATAAATTAGCACTCTTGAAAAGACAGTGCTAAGGATTAAAATCCGCACCATAAACATTTTTTAAAAATAATTTTAGTTCAACTTTTAAAGGAGGTGTAGAAGTGATGAAATTACAACCATTAGCAGACAGAGTGATTGTCAAACCACTCGAAGCAGAAGAAAAAACAAAAGGTGGCATCGTTCTTCCGGATACAGCTAAAGAAAAACCTCAAGAAGGAAAAATCGTGGCTGTGGGAAAAGGAAAAGTTGCAGAAGACGGCAAAGTCATTGCGATGGAATTAAAAGTCGGGGATCGTATTCTTTATGGAAAATACAGCGGGACAGAAATTACGGTTGAAGGCGAAGAATATCTTATTATGAAAGAAGATGATGTCTTGGCTGTTGTAAAATAATTTTTTAGAATAAATTTATTTAATTACTGGAGGGAATAAAAATGGCAAAACAATTACTTTTTGAAGATGAAGCACGCCGTAAAATTTTAAAAGGCGTGGAACAGCTCGCCCGAGCGGTCAAAGTCACCTTAGGGCCTAAAGGTCGTAATGTGGTTTTAGACAAGAAATTCGGTTCTCCAACGGTTACTAAAGACGGTGTGACTGTAGCAAAGGAAGTCGATTTAGAAGATTCATTTGAAAATATGGGCGCTCAAATGGTTAAGGAAGTTGCTGAAAAAACTTCTGATAATGCGGGAGATGGAACAACAACCGCGACTGTTTTAGCTGAAGCGATTTATAAGGAAGGATTAAAAAATGTTACAGCTGGCGCTAATCCTATGGCGTTAAAAAGAGGGATTGAAGTCGCTGTTGAAAAGGTTGTTGCCAAAATTGGAAAAATGGCGAAGAAGGTTGATCTTAAAAAGAATCTTGAAGTTGAGCAAGTGGCGACCATTGCGGCCAATAGTGATTCTGTGATTGGTAAGAAAATCGCCGAAGCTTTTGGTGCGGTTGGAAAAGATGGCGTTATTACCGTCGAAGAATCAAAAACAATCAATACAGAGCTTAAAATTGTTGAAGGGATGCAATTTGATCAAGGTTATTTGTCTCCTTATTTCTCAACGGATATGGAAAAAATGGAATGTGAGCTTGAAAATCCATGGATCCTTCTTTATGAGAAAAAAGTAAGCAATATTAAAGACATTCTTCCCTTATTAGAGCAAGTCGCAAAATCTGGTTCTCCGCTTTTGATTATCAGTGAAGATGTGGAAGGCGAGGCTTTAGCGACTCTAGTTGTGAATAATCTTCGTAAAACATTATCTTGCGCGGCTGTTAAAGCTCCTGGTTACGGTGACAGACGTAAAGCTATGTTGGAAGATATCGCGATTTTAACAGGTGGGAAAGCTATTACCGAAGATCTCGGTTTAAAATTAGAGAATTTAAAATTAACTGATTTAGGCCGAGCGAAGAAAGTAAAAATTGATAAAGATAATACGACAATCGTTGAAGGCGCTGGAAAACAAGAAGCCATCAAGGGCCGTATTAAACAAATTCAAGTCCAGATTGAAGGAACAGACTCTTCGTATGATAAGGAAAAACTTCAAGAACGATTAGCTAAACTTTCCGGTGGTGTGGCGATTATTAATGTTGGCGCCGCAACCGAAACAGAAATGAAAGAAAAGAAAGCACGCGTGGAAGATGCTTTACATGCAACACGTGCGGCTGTTGAAGAAGGTATTGTCCCTGGCGGTGGTGTTGCGTTATTGCGCTGTCTTGATGAAATTGATAATTTAAAACTCAAAGGAGATGAAAAAACGGGTGCGGATATTGTCCGACGAGCGTTAGAAGCGCCTGTTCGTCAATTAGCGCAGAATGCCGGTTTAGAAGGCTCTGTCATCGTTGAGCAATTAAAGAAAGAAAAAGAAAATATTGGTTATGATATCAATAAAGATGCGTACGTTGATATGTTTGAAAGCGGTGTTATTGATCCGGCGAAAGTAACTCGCACGGCTTTACAAAATGCGGCAAGTATCGCTTCGCTTCTTTTAACAACAGAAGCTTTAGTAACGGATTTACCAGAAAAGAATCCTGCTCCAGCAATGCCAGGCGGTGGCGGAATGGGAATGCCAGGTGGCATGGGCGGAATGATGTAATAGTTAGTTTTTAAGATACAAATGAGATAAAAAGAAGGGA
>JAKQLT010000179.1 GCA_029567025.1 Candidatus Omnitrophota bacterium
AGCTAAGGATTCCTCTTTGATAGTGAACGCTTTAATGCGTTTACGTTCTGAAGAAGGTTTGTCGCAGCGTTTGACTACAAATGCGTGCCGGAAAGTTTCCGCTGATTTTTCTTTAAGTAAAAAGGTGGCAAAGTTGGCAGATGTATATAAATCTCTAATTAAATGAGGAAAAGAAGGTTATGAAAAAGGTAAAAAAACTTCTTCGAAAATTTTTTATATTTTTATTTTTAAGAAACTTAATGTTTAGTCTTAAAAGTAAGAAATTATTTAATGATTTGGGAAACGAATTCAGATTTTCCTTGTTGCGAAGAAAATGCTTAAGAATAAAAAACATTAGGAAAAAAATATTTTTATTTTATCCGGGGTTTCCTTGCCCGGGGTATTTTCTTTATCAAGTCGTTCGAGTCTTGGGGATGAAAATATCCAATGATCCTGATCGGGAGTTTGATTTGGCGATTGATTGGAGGGTGGAGACGACGCGGGAGAAGAATGACGTCTTGGAAACGCTTGCGTTATCGCATAGAGTTTTGAACGTTGGGTGTAAGGATATTTCAAAGGCTAATGTGGAGAAAGTTTTTAAAGAAGTGTTTGGTTATGGGACATTTGTTGATCCGTCTAAATTTAATGGATATGCTGTGAGGAAGTCTAATGATAACGCAATGCATGATGGCAAGAGTATAAAATGTCCTGTGCCGGCGGTTGCGACCGATGGCTTTGTTTTTCAAAGGCTAATTAATAATGCGGTTGATAAAGATCGTGTTCTTGATTTGCGTGTTTATATTGTGGGAAAGAATATTCCTTTTGTGTGTTTGACTTTTCGATCTTCGACGAACCGCTTTGATAATATCCTTGAATATAGAATGTGCGCGCCTCAGGAAGTATTCAACGAAATTGAAATAGAAAAGATATTATTATTTTGTCAAAAAATGGGTTTGGAATATGGAGAATTAGATGTTTTAAGAGATGAGGATGATAGAAAAATTTACATTATTGATGCGAATAACACCCCGTATGGAAATGATTTTGCTTTAAATCGGAAAGAGGGGGAGCGTGTTTTGTTGGAATTATCAAAATCATTCTATGAGGAATTCTTTAATGTCTAAACGGATTTTGGTTCTTAATATTGAAGTTTCCGGAATGAATAAATATTTATTCGCGGAATTGCGCAAGCATGGCTGGGAATTGATTATTTGTGATGTTCCGCTCCCCAAGCGTCTGCGCGGGTGGGCGATGCTTATTTCGTTTCGTTTTCCCATTTCCGAGTGGAAGAGAGCATTTGACTACCATTTGAATAAACTCTATAAATCCTCGTGGTGTTTCAAGTGGCGGACGCGGCAATGTGAAAAGATATTGCAAAAATATCAGGGCCAGTTCGGTTTTGTCATTAATATGACCGGGATGAATGCTCCTTTTTTAAGAAGGGAAGATTTCCCTGATATTAAATATGTAGTTATTACATCTTATACAA
>JAKQLT010000197.1 GCA_029567025.1 Candidatus Omnitrophota bacterium
TGAGGTCATGGGACTTTGCGGTTTTTTATATATAGAGCCTTAAAAACAACTGGCGTAAGCCCGTGGATGGAAACGTTTGGTTTTGTTGTGTATTGTCATTCCTGCGTAGGCAGGAATCTCTTTCTAAGAGTGAGATTCCGGGACTTCGCCCGGAATGACAAAGTCCCTAAGGGCGTGGAAATCTTTTAGGTCGAAATAATTCCGCGTAAGCGCAGATAAGTTAGCATAATATTTACAAAAAAAATAAAGCGCGATGTTTTTAAAGAACGAAAAAATACTTTTGCAGGATGATTAAAAATCGTTTAGAATTGAGACATTGTTTCAATTATTTTTGCAGTAGGGATCTTTGAATAAGAGGGGATAATAAAATGAAAAGACAAGGGTTTACGATATTAGAAATATTGGTGGTTTTGGCTGTTTTGGCCATATTGATTGGCATTGCTGTTCCTCGGATTAAAGGAATGCAGGAGCAGGCGAATATTACAAAAGCCAAGTCTGAATTAAAGACCATTCAATTAGCTGTTGAATCTTATCGAATGAATCATGGGAGTTATCCAGAAAAATCAGGTGATAATTGTACTAAATTAACCGAAACTCTTTTGATAAAAGAAAGCCCGCAGATTGTTCCTGGTATCATGTATGATCCATTTGGCGCAACAGTTACTTCAGAATATTTTTATATGATTTCTGTCGATACTAATTATTATGTGATTGGATCTCTCGGCACATCGGGAAAAAAGGTGGAAGATGCTCTTGATGTGTTTTTACTGATGGGGACGGGAGGATGTTTTGTTCAAGAAGCCTTGGATTTGATTGCCGCGGGAATGATTGTTGTGACCAATGGGAGCGGAACATTATGTGAATAATTTTTTAAAAAACAAATAATAATATTCATTTTGGAGAAATATTATGAAACCTGAGAATAAAGTTTTAATTTTTGACACCACCTTGCGCGATGGGGAACAAGCCCCTGGTGCGAGCATGAATGAGAAAGAAAAGTTGGAAATCGCTTATGCGTTAGATCGTATGGGCGTGGATATTATCGAAGCAGGATTTCCTGTTATTTCGGAAGGAGATTTTCATGGCGTAGAAATGGTCGCGAAGAATGTAAAGAATTCTATCGTGTGCGGATTAGCGCGTTCGATTAAGAAAGATATTGACGCCGCGCATCAATCTTTAAAATCCGCGAAAAACCCGCGCATTCATGTGTTCTTAGCGACATCAAAAATTCATATGGAACATAAATTGCGAAAGAGTAAGGAAGAAATTATCCAAATGGCGATAGATGCTGTTAAATATGCAAAGTCAAAAGTCTCTGATGTTGAGTTCTCGCCGGAAGATGCCTCGCGCTCGGAACGAGATTTTTTATTTAAGGTTTTGGAAGAAGTCATTAAGGCAGGCGCCAGGACTGTTAATATTCCGGATACGGTTGGATATACCATGCCGGAATTATATGGCGATTTGATAGCGTCGATTAAAAATAATGTGCCCAATATTCATAAGGCAGTTATTTCGGTTCATTGCCATAATGATTTAGGCTTGGCGGTTGCTAATTCTTTAGCTGCCATCAAACATGGCGCGCGTCAAGTGGAGTGTACTATTAATGGCGTTGGGGAACGCGCGGGAAATGCTTCGATGGAAGAAATTGTTATGGCCTTAAAAACGCGTTCCGATTATTTTGGTTGTTCGACGGGAATTAAGACAAAAGAAATCTGCCGCACCTCACGATTGGTGAGTAAATATACCGGATTTGTCGTGGCTCCGAATAAAGCGATCGTCGGACATAATGCGTTTCGTCATGAGTCGGGTATTCATCAAGATGGCGTTTTAAAAGAACCCACCACTTATGAAATTATGCGTCCGGAAGATGTGGGTTTTATGGAAACCGGATTGGTGTTAGGAAAACATTCGGGCCGGCATGCTTTTAAGGAGCGATTAAAATTATTAGGCGTTCAAATAAAAGATGAGGAATTGGATAAAGCCTTTATCCGTTTTAAAAGTGTGGCGGATAAAAAGAAACAAGTTTTTGATGAGGATTTATTAGCTATCGTCGAGGATGAGGTTAAGGTCTTTCAAAAAGTATGGACTTTAGAAAGCTTAAAGGCGGAAATTGGAACGGATATCGCACCTCAAGTCCATGTGGAATTAAAGTTTAAAGGAAAAACGTTTAAGAAAACATCCACTGGCGATGGCCCGGTGGATGCCTGCTATAAAGCCATTGATGATATTACGAAAATGAAAGGGGAGTTGTTAGATTATTCCATTCAATCCGTCACGCAAGGAAAAGATGCTTTAGGCGAAGTGACGGTAAAAGTTGCGATAGACGGAAAAAATATTATCGCGCATGGCGCGAGCACGGATATTTTAGAAGCGTCTGCTAAGGCCTATATTAATGCGGTTAATAAAGTCATTTCCCAGAAAAAATAATTTTACTAACTTCGGAGGTTGGTAAAGGGTATTTTGTTTATTATGGCTCAAAAATCAATTTATGGTCTTGTCGGTTATCCTCTCGGGCATAGTTTGTCTCCTTTAATGCATAATGCCGCGTTTAAGGCTTTGAAATTGGATGCGCGATATGATCTTTTTTCTTTGAAAGAAGAAGAGTTGGATGCTTTTTTTCAAGATCTTAAAGAAGAAGAAAGTCCTATCTTTGGCCTTAATGTAACCGTGCCTTATAAAGAAAAAGTGTTGAAATATTTAGACAGTCAAGCGCCGTTTGCGCAAAAAGTTGGCGCTGTCAATACCATTGTTATTTCAGAGAAAAGAAAATTAATCGGCCATAATACCGACGGGCCAGGATTTCTGACGCATTTGACCGAATTAGGCGTTAATCCGCAAAATAAAAATATTTTTATTTTAGGCGCCGGAGGTGCCGCCCGCGCGGTAATAAGTGTTTTGTGTCTTATTCCTGAAAGACCAAAGTCAATAAAAATTTATGATGTGGATCAATCTAAAGCGAAACAGTTAATCGCGGATCTTTCCCAAAGAATGGATAGCAGTCTTATTAAGATTGTAGATGGCATTTTTGACTCTGATATGTGTATGACAGATTTTTTGATCAATGCAACGCCCATAGGTTTAAAAGATTCTGATCCGGTTCTGATAGACGAGAAATTTTTTAACAAAAATATGTTTGTCTATGACCTGATTTATAATCCGTTTGAGACTAAACTTTTAAAACAAGCGAAAGAAAAAGGCGCGAAAGCGTCTAATGGTTTGGGCATGCTCTATTATCAAGGCGTTTTAGCTTTTCAACATTGGGCTGGCGTCGATTTAGAAGAAAATATAAAGAACCAAATGCGCCAAGCTCTTGAAGGAGGATTAAAAAAATAATGGAAAATATTTTTGGCGTTTTTATGTTTATCTTAGGGCTTATCGTCGGAAGTTTTTTAAATGTCTGTATTGTGCGGATGCCTAAGGAAAAATCTGTTGTTTTCCCCGCGTCCCATTGTCCGAAATGTTTAAAACCGATTGATTGGTTTGATAATATTCCTTTGTTGAGTTATGTATTGTTACGTGGACGTTGTCGTTTTTGTCATGAAAAAATTTCAGCGCGTTATTTTTTAGTTGAGCTTATTACAGGATTAACTTTTTTAGGTTTTTATCTTTATTTTGGATTCAACCGCCTTCTTATCCCGTATTTATTTATGATAAGCGGATTTATCGTCGCGACTTTTGTTGATTTTGAGCATCGTATTATTCCCGATGAAATTAGTGTCGGAGGAATGTGCGCGGGGCTTATTTTTAGTTTATTTATGCCAGAGCTTCATGGCGTTTCAGTTATCGGAAAAAATATATTTTTAGCGCATCTGCATTCTTTAGGGCTGTCTTTACTTGGCGTTTTTATAGGCGGCGGCTGTATTTACGCTATGGGCGTCTTAGGCGATTTTCTTTTTAAGAAAGAATCCATGGGCGGAGGCGATGTGAAATTGCTAGCGATGATCGGCGCGTTTTTAGGCTGGCAATTAGCAATTTTGACATTTTTTGTTGCACCATTTTTTGGCGCTGTTTTTGGCCTGATTGAAAAAATTCGCACCAATGATAATGCCATTCCTTATGGCCCGTTTTTAGTTTTAGGCGCGCTGATCAGCATGTTTTATGGTGATAAGATTATTGCTATGATTTTAAGAGGATATGGATTGTAACAATTAATATATATATTAATTATATATATTTGTCTGATTGACAGTGGTTATCTGCCTGTGTTAAAATCCCCCCACAATATAAATAATCAATAATTTTTATTTTTTTATGATTAAGCAGATGAACATTGCTATTATTGGGTTTATGGGGGCTGGGAAGTCTTTGATTTCCAAGCTTTTAGCGCAATTGCTTAATAGAAAAAGAATCTCGCTGGATGATTTAATCGAACAAAAAGAAGGCAGAGCCATTTCAGATATTTTTAAAGATTTTGGCGAACCGTATTTTCGTAAAATTGAGTCTCAAATTGTTGAAGAAATTTCGCAACAAAAGAATTTGATTATTGATTGCGGTGGCGGCGTTGTCATTAATCCTGAAAATATAGAAAATTTAAAGAAAAAAGGTGTTTTGGTTTATCTTTCTGCTTCGCCGGAAATTATTTATAAGCGTATAAAACAAGAAACGCATCGTCCGTTATTGCAGACTGATAATCCACAAGAGAAAATTAAAGAACTTTTAAACGCGCGCCAATCGTTTTATCAGAAAGCGGATTTCACAATAGATACGGATCAAAAAACGCCAGAAGAAATTTGTCAGGAAATTATAAGGTTTTTAAAACAATGATAGAAAAAGAAGCTTTAATAATTTTAAATGCCATTAGCGGGCTTGGAAATAGCCGTATAAAATCGCTTATAGAATTTTTTGGCTCTGCGTTAAATGTTTTAGACGCGGCTGAAACAAAATTATGCGATTCGCAAATTCTTCCTGCGGATGTCATAAAAAATATTTTACAATTTAAGAAAGATGAGTTTTTGAAAAAAGAATATCAGTTGATGGCGCGTGAAGGCGTTGAAGTTTTATCGTATTTAGATGAGAGCTATCCCCAAGATTTAAAACAAATTCCTGATTTTCCGGTTGTTCTTTATGTGAAAGGAGCATTGCCTGAAAATCTAAAACTTTCTATAGGAATCGTGGGTTCCCGTCAAGCTTCTTTATATGGATTATCTATTGCGGAAAAGTTTGCGGTAAGTTTTGCGGAATTAGGTATTACGGTTGTTTCAGGTATGGCGCGCGGGATTGATACTGCGGCGCATAAAGGCATATTAAAAGCTAAAGGCGCCACAGTGGCTGTTTTAGGAAGCGGACTTAAACATATTTATCCGCCAGAAAATAAAGATCTTTTTAAGAAAATCTCTCAACAAGGTGCGGTTTTATCAGAATTTTCTATGGATACAGAACCGTTTCCCTATAATTTCCCGAGACGTAATAGAATTATTAGCGGATTATCTTTAGGAGTTGTTGTCATTGAAGCAGGCCTTAAAAGTGGCGCTCTTATTACGGCGAGTTGTGCGTTAGAACAGGGAAAAGAAGTTTATGCGGTTCCTGGAAAAATTGACAGTCCGTCATCGGTCGGCGTTAATAATCTTATTAAACAAGGCGCAAAGTTGGTGACATCAGTTGAAGATATTTTAGAGGATTTGCAAGTGCCATTAACACAATCGTTGGAAGATGGGAAAACAAGGGAAAATATCTTGCCCGAGAAGAAGAAAAATGCGGGGCCTTTGACCATAGAAGAAAAGGCGGTTTATGACTGTCTGACGGCTGAAGGTGTTCATATTGATGAAATTGTTTCAAAAAGCGGTTTAAGTTCGTCTCAAACGACCGTTATTTTAATGAAATTAGAATTAAAACGATTGATCAAACAATCAGCTGGAAAATTTTTTAGCAAAAACGAGTAAAGTTTTTTAACATTCAACAAGAATAGGAATCATCATGTCAAAAGCGAAAGCCATCGTCATTGTAGAGTCTCCGACAAAAGTGAAAACCATTAATAAAATTTTAGGCGATAAATTTAAAGTTGTTTCTTCTATGGGGCATTTAATTGATCTGCCTAAATCGAGTTTGGGTGTGGACATTGAAAAAGATTTTGAGCCGAGTTTTATTGTCGTTCGCAGTAAAGCAAAAGTTTTAGCACAGTTAAAGAAAGATACGGAAAAAGCGAAAGAGATTTATGTCGCAACTGACCCTGACCGTGAAGGTGAGGCGATTGGCTGGAATTTGATTGGGCAAATAGGAAAAGATAAAAAAATTTATCGTGTGACTTTTCAGGAAATCACTAAAGATGCCGTTTTAAAGGCTTTTGAGCATCCGCGCGAATTTGATCAGAAATTGATTAGCGCACAAGTCGCCCGTCGTGTTTTAGATAGAATTGTGGGATATAAATTAAGCCCTGTTTTATGGAAAAAAGTTGGCTCTCGTTTAAGCGCGGGACGAGTCCAGTCGGTTGCGCTGCGCATTTTAGTCGAACGGGAACGAGAAATTAAAAAATTTGTGCCACAGGAATATTGGCAAGTTGCCGTTGATTTAAAGAAAGAAGGATACACGGATATTTTAACAGCTTCGCTGGAACGGATAGATAAAGAAAAATTTGAGTTAGCCAATCAAAATGATACTAATGGCATCGTTGAAGAAATTAAAAAACAAGATTTTGTGGTATCACAAGTTTCTGAACGAGAGGTCAAGCGCAATCCTAACCCGCCTTTAATCACGAGTACGCTTCAGCAAGAGGCTTTTAATAAATTAAAATTTAACGCGGAAAGAACGATGCGTATCGCGCAAGAACTCTATGAAGGCGTGGAACTGGGCAATGGTGAAACTGTCGGGCTTATCACTTATATGAGAACGGATTCGGTTAATATTTCTCAAGAAGCGCTTTTAAAATTGCGTGATTTTATTAAGACGAATTATGGACAGAAATATTTGCCTGATGAACCGAATAAATATAAATCGCGAAAATCCGCGCAAGAGGCGCATGAGGCGATTCGTCCGTCGAATGTTTTGCGAAGTCCCAAAGATCTCGAGCGGTTTCTCAATCCTGATCAGCAAAAGCTTTACACTCTTATTTGGAATCGTTTCGTGTGTTCTCAGATGACCCCTGCGGTATATAAATACAAAAAGATAGAAATAACAGCCGGACGATTTTTATTCGGCGCTTCTGGCTCGGATCTTATTTTTGATGGGTTTTTAGCAGTGCGCGAGGACGATAAAGAAGAATCGCCAGCGGATTTTTCTCATTATGCCCAAGGCGATAAAATGAATTTATCAGAGGTAAAATCCACGCAACATTTCACAAAGCCTCCGGCACGCTATTCGGATGCAAGTTTAGTTAAGGCTTTGGAAGAAGACGGCATTGGACGACCGAGCACGTATGCGGCTATCATTCAAACGCTTGTTTATCGTAATTATGTGGTGCGTGAACGGGGATATTTTACGCCGACTGATTTAGGCATGCTTATTTGCGATCTGTTGGTCGAATATTTTCCTAAGATTCTTGATATTGGATTTACCGCCCATATGGAAGAGAATTTTGATTTGATTGAAGAAGGGACGTTGGCCTATGCGTCATTATTAAATGAATTTTATCAGCCGTTTAAAGAAGAACTTGAATACGCGGAGAATAATATTGAGAAACAACATAATTTTATTGATAAAAAATGTCCTTTATGCGGAAAACAAATGGTGATGAAATGGGGCCGACGAGGAAAGTTTTTAAGTTGTTCGGGATTTCCTCATTGCCGTCATGCCGAGTCCGTTACTTTAGGCATAAAATGTCCGAATGAAGGATGTGATGGTGAGCTAGTCGAGCGTAAAAATAGGCGAGGCCAGACGTTTTACGGGTGCAGTAAATATCCGAAATGTAATTATTTAACCAATGAATTACCGAAAGGAAGTGTTTAGCGAATTGCGTTTTATGCTGTAGATTTTTTTAATTCCTACGCGCTGAAGTTTTTATGAATCGTTACGTTGATAAATTTATATCTTATTTAGAAATTGAGAAAAACTATTCCGGGCATACGATCTTGAATTATCGTTTGGACCTGGAAGAGTTTTTTAAATTCGCGAATGAAATTGCCGTTGAAAAGGTCGATTATTTGTTATTACGACGATTTTTGGCGCATTTACGTGAGCAGCAGCATAAGCCACGCACGCTTTCAAGAAAGCTTTCTTCGTTAAGAAGTTTTTTTAAATTTTTGCATAAGGAAGGGTATATTAAAAATAATCCGGCGCTTTTATTAATGTCGCCTAAATTAGATAAAACATTGCCTAAATTTTTATCTGAAGAAGAAATGGCTAAATTTATTGAATCGCCTGACATCAAAACAGAAATGGGAAAAAGAGATAAAGCTATTTTAGAGCTTCTTTATAGTTCTGGCCTTCGGGTGAGCGAATTGGTTTCTTTGGATGTTGATGATGTGGATATTATCGGTAATATCGCCAAAGCGGCTGGAAAAGGAAAAAAAGAACGGCTTGTGCCGATAGGGAATCAGGCTACGATAGCGATAAAAAATTATTTAGATGTAAGAAAAGATAAATCAGGAGCCATGTTTTTAAATAAAAGTAAAACGCGATTAAGTGATCGGAGCATTCGTAATATTATTAATAAATACATCACGCAGGCTTGTATTAATCAGCATATTTCGCCTCATGTATTGCGTCATTCGTTTGCCACGCATATGATTAACAGGGGAGCGGATTTGCGCTCTGTTCAAGAATTATTAGGCCATGCCAATCTTTCGACCACACAAATTTATACACATGTGACAACGGATCGCCTAAAAAAAGTTTATGATAAAGCCCATCCGAGGGCATAATTTTATGTTTATTATCTACGATATTATTTTTATTCTTTTTAGTTTACTCTATTTGCCAAAAATGATTTTAAAAGGCAAGTGGCGATGGGCTTTTTTGTCGCGTTTTGGATTTTTTTCGAAAGACACAAAAATAAAACTTCGCAAAAAAGAAAATATCTGGATTCATGCGGTTAGCGTGGGGGAAGTGTTAGTTATCGTTCCTTTGATCCGTCAATTGCAGGACCATTTTCCTCAATGCCAAGTCGTTTGCACGACAGTGACAAAAACAGGATATGATTTGGCAAAGTCCCAATTATTTTCTTCCAATGTTATTGTTCTTTACGCGCCTTTTGATTTAAGTTTTAGCGTCGGCCGGTATATTAAAGCAATCCATCCTAAGATTTATCTTTCATCCGAGACAGAAATTTGGCCGAATACCTATACAATGCTTTATAAGAAAAACATTCCTATTATTCAAATTAATGGACGCATTTCGGATAAAGCGTATGAGGGATATAAAAAAATAGGATTTTTAACGCGAAAGATTTTAAAATGCGTGACGATGTTTTGTATGCAAAGTGAAGAGGATAAACAGCGGATTTTATCATTTGGCGTGGATTCTTTTAAAATTTGTAGGGTGGGGAACTTGAAGTTTGATATGGTTATTGAATCTCAAACCGTTTCTTTGGCGCAGTTAGGCCTGGAAGCGCATAATAAAATTCTTTTAGCCGGAAGCACGCATCGTCAGGAGGAAGAAATCATCCTCAATATTTATAAACGTCTTTTGACCCAGGAGAATAATTTACGTCTTATTTTGGCGCCGAGGCACATTGAACGAGTTACAGAAGTAAAAAATATTATAAAAAAATACGGATTTGAGACGGTTTTATATTCACAAATAAAGAATAATAAGGGGAATAAAGTTATTTTAGTTGATACGATCGGCGATTTAAGAAATCTTTATAGCGTGGCAACGATTGTTTTTATTGGAAAAAGTTTTGTCGTTGGCGGTGGCCAGAATATGATTGAGCCTGTTTATTTCGGTAAGCCCACGTTTGTCGGGCCAAGGACAGAGAATTTTAAGGATGTTATGAAAATATTTCTTAAAGAAAGAGCTGTCATTCAAGTTAAGAGTCCCGAAGATTTATTTTTAGAAATGAAAAATGTTTTAGAGGATTTTTCTTATCAGCAAGAAATTAGTCGTGCCGCTAAAAAGATCATTGCGTCGTCTTCTGGCGCTACGCAAAAGACATTTGATATTGTTGCGCAATACTTAAAGGATGTTTTATGAGAGATTATTTATATCGTCTTATTACAGATCAAATTGATGGAACGTCAGCGCGGGTTCTAAAAATCTTTTTGTGGGTTCTGTCTGTTTTTTACGGAATAGGTGTTGGGTCTAGAAACTTTTTTTATCAGAAAAAAATAAAAAAACAATATCGCTTGCCCAAACCTGTTGTGAGCGTTGGGAATATCACATGGGGAGGTGTTGGGAAAACGCCATTGGTGGAATATTTAGCAAAGGTTTTTAAAAGTAAAGGATTGCAACCGGTTATTTTAACGCGCGGTTATATGGCGAAAAAATCAAAGCAAGCTTTGAATCAAAGCGATGAAGCGACGATGTTAAAAGAGCGTTTGCCGGATGTGCCTATTTTAGTCGGTAAAAATCGCTTTGAGAATGCGAAGAATTTTTTAAAAGAAAAAGACGCGGATATTTTTATTTTAGATGATGGCTTTCAACATCTGAATTTGTATCGCGATGTGGATATTGTCGCGATTGACAGCACTAATCCGTTTGGAAATGAATTTTTGATTCCTCGAGGAATTTTGCGAGAGCCTGTGTCCGATCTTAAACGCACGGATATTTTTGTCTTAACTAAAACGAATTTTATTGATGAAAGACAAAAAAATATTCTTGAAAAAGATTTAAAAAATATTTTTCCGGAAACACTCATTGTCCAAGCGGAACATCGTGGAATAGACCTTCTTGATTTGAGAACAAAAGAGATAAAAGGATTAGAGTTTCTTGCCCAGAAGAATATCTGTTGTTTTTCAGGAATAGGAAATCCGCGTTCGTTTGAGCAGTCCTTGATACATTTAAAAGCGCATATTCAAAAAAGTTTTATTTTTCCAGATCATGAGATTTATTGCAAAAAAGATTTAGAAGAGATATCGCAATATTGCCTTAAGCGGAATGTTAGCATTGTTATTACTACTTTTAAAGACGCTGTGAAGATAAAACAGATGTTGGATTGTTTTGACCAAAAAATATCTGTTTTTGCTTTACGTTTAGAAATAACTATAGAGTCAGGAAAGGATTTATTTCTTGAAAGAATTTTTTCTCTTATCCAGCATTAAAACTTTAAGTTGGATTTTTCATTTATTGCCTATACGTGCCGCATTATTTTTCGGTAAGGCCATAGGCATTTTAGCGTATTATTTTAGCTTGAAGGCGAGAACGACTGTTTACGCGAATTTGCGTATGGGTTTTGCGCAGACAAAATCTCCGTATGAACTTAAAAGAATTACAAAAGATGTTTTTAAAAATTATGGGCAGAATTTTGTTGAGATTTTACGGATGTCGAAACAAGACAAAGAAACTCTTAAGACTTTGATTCGTTTTGAAGGAGAAGAGCATCTCAGAAATTCTATCGCGAATGGACGAGGGACAATTTTATTAGCGATGCATTTTGGAAATTGGGAAATGGCGAATATTTCCGCGTCTCTTTTAAATCATCCGTATAAAGTCATGGTGAAGGCGCAAGAAAAATATTCTTTTTTGCAGAAACTTCTTAATTCGTATCGTTCATTCGGCGGATTAGGTGTTCTTTCTCGAGGAATGGGGACGCGCGATTTGATTAAAGCGTTAAGAAATAATGAAATGGTCGGTATTGTTGTCGATCAAGGGGGAAAAGACGGTATTAATATTCCTTTTTTAGGGCGTAACGCCTCTTTTGCTGATGGCGCGGTGCGATTATCTTTAAAAGGAAATATTCCGATTTGTTTTTCTATGATTATTCGAGAGAAAGAGTGTTTTCATCGTGTTATTTTTCATAAGCCGATAGAGTTTACGCGCACAGATGATTTTGATGCGGATGTGAAAAATTGTTTGAAGAAGATTGTGGAAATAGCCGAAGAATATATTAAACGTTATCCTGAGCAATATATGTGGTTTTATAAGGTGTGGAAATATTCTGATGAAGCAAATATCGCGATTCTTGATGATGGACGTACAGGTCATTTGCGTCAATCCGAAACAGTCGCGGCGATGATACAAAAGGCTTTGAGAGAAAGGGAAAAACAATCATCAATAGAGGTGGTTCAGATTGTGTTTAAATCGAGAATTTCTCGAGTTGTATTTTCTGTATTAGGATTTTTTCCTCTTTTGCGCATATTCACCGCGCGGGTAGGATTTTTGAGACATTTTTTAACACAAGAAACGTATAATCATTTAAAGACTGTTAAAGCGGATTTTGTTATTTCGTGCGGGTCTATGACCGCAGGAGTGAATCGATTTTTATCGTTGGATTCCCGCGCGAAAAGTATTCATATTTTACGCCCAGCAACGTGGGGATATCACGGCTTTGACGCTGTTTTTCTTCCGTATCATGATTTTTCTTATCGATTAAGTCGTTATCGAAATATCACTCAAACCATAGCCGCGCCAAATTTGATTAATGAGGATTATCTTAATAAACAAAAAGGCCGTTTATTAGAGCGTTATCCAGATCTTAAAAATAATCAAAAGTTTAAAATAGGCCTTCTGATCGGTGGTGACGCAAAAGATGTTTATTTAAGCGAAGACCAGATAAAAACGTTGATTTATCAGATTCGAGATTTTTGTTTGGAGCATAACGTTGATGTATTGTGTTCAACGTCTCGGCGAACGCCTGTTAAAATAGAAGAATTTATTTGTAATGAATTAAAAAATAAAGATTATTGTCCTGCGCTTATTTTAGCGAATGAACATAATATCCCGGAGGCGATTGGCGGAATTTTGGGCCTTTGTGATGCGATTGTTGTGTCTGGCGATAGTATTTCTATGGTATCAGAGGCCGCGAGTTCGGGAAAGACAGTTATTATTTTTCCAGCGATTTTGAAGGAAAAGACATCTCAAGAAAATAAACATCAGGAATTTATTGAAGGATTGCATAAAGAAGGATTTGTCATTTATACGCAAACAAATACCATCGGGGAAAGTATTTTTGATGTTATGAAAGGAATTTTAAAGACCAAGAAAATTAATGATCAGGACATTGTTTTTGCTACGGCAAGACATATTATTTAAATATGAATATTCTTCAAATACTTCCAGAGTTAAATGTCGGTGGCGTCGAGACCGGTACGGTTGATTTTGCGAAATATCTTGTGGCGCACGGACATAAGTCTGTTGTGATTTCTGCTGGCGGGCAGATGGTTGATGACTTAGAGTCGTCAGGAAGTAAGCATTACAAAATAGCTGTTCATCAAAAATCGTTGTGGAGGATGTTAAAGGCGATTAAAGATGTCCGCCGCGTTATCAAAGACGAAAATATTGATATTGTGCATGCGCGTTCTCGTGTGCCTGCGTGGATTGCCTATTTCGCATGCCGTAAAACTAAAGCGGCTTTTATTACGACCTGTCATGGATATTATAAAAATCGTTTGTTTAGCCAGATTATGGGTTGGGGAAAATTTGTTATTGTTCCGAGCCAGGTTATTGGCCGTCATATGATAGATGATTATAAAGTTTCATCCCACAGTATTCGATGTATTCCGCGGAGTGTTGATTGCAGTAAATTTGTTGTTTCGGATAGAAAGTCTGTAGGGCCTAAAGGAACGATTGCGATTATTGGCCGGCTTACGCCGCTTAAAGGGCATACTTATTTTTTGAAGTCGATGACCAAAATTGTGAGGCAAATTCCTTATGCCAAGATTTGGATTATTGGTGATGCTCCTAAAAATAAGCGGGCGTATAAACAGGAATTAGAAGTTTTAGTCAAACGTTTAGGCCTAAGCAATCATGTGGAATTTTTAGGGAATCGTAAAGATATTCCAGAGCTTTTATCACAAATTGATGTGCTTGTTTTATCAACGGTTACCGAAGAGTCTTTTGGGCGAGTGATTATTGAGGGGCAAGCCGCAGGCGTGGCCGTGGTTGCGACAAAAGTTGGCGGCGTTGTAGATGTTATTGAACATGAAAAGACAGGGCTTTTGGTTATGCCCAAAGATACGGATGGGATGGCGAACGCTGTTTTGAAACTTTTACGGGATAAAAATCTTTATGATCGGCTTGTTGTTGAAGCTAAGAAAAAAGTACAAGAGTGCTATACATTAGAAAATATGGCTTCTAAAACATTAGCCGTGTATGAAGAGTTATTAAATTCTTTAAATATTCTAGTCGTAAAAATCCGTTCGATAGGAGATGTGATTTTGGTCGTTCCGTCGTTAAAAGTCATTAGGCAGAATTTTCCGCGTGCTAAAATTTATTGTTTGGTAGGCGAAGAATCAAAAAAGATTTTACAACATTGTCCTTATATTGACGGACTAATTATTTTTAATACAAAGAACAGAAATTGGTTTTATTTGTTAGAGCTCTCCCGCAAATTAAGGAAATATCGTTTTGATAAGATTTTTGATTTTCAAAACAGTCGACGAAGCCATCTGTTGTCCTGCTTGACTTTCGCGCGAGAAAGTTACGGTTATGATAATAAAAAGTGGGGGAATCTTTTGACAAATCCCATTAAAAAATATCGCAATGATATGGCGGCTGTACTTCATCAATTTCAGTTATTAGAGAAAAGCGGATTAACGGGTCTTGAGAAACCTTTTTTAGAATTATGGCCGTCGGAAAAAGATAATGAATATGCGAAAAATATTTTAGAATCTGAATGGCTTGGAAATTTTAATAATATCGTTGGAATTAATATCGCGGCTTCTTTAAAATGGCAGACAAAAAATTGGCCGCTGGAATCGATCGCGCGGCTTTGCGATATGCTGGCGGGAAAAAATATTCGCGTGGTTTTAACAGGGGCCGATAAGGACAGACAACAGGCGCAATATATTCTTTCTTTATGTAAGTCCAAGCCGGCTAATTTGGTCGCAAAGACCGATATCATGCAATTAGCCGCGGTTATAAAACGATGCAAATGTTTTATAACCCCGGATTCGGCTCCTATGCATGTGGCGTCTGCCATGCAGGTTCCTCTTGTTGCTTTGTTTGGCCCGACGGATCCTAATCGCCATGTTCCACCAGCAAAAAAAATAGTTATTATAGCCAAAGAACTCGAGTGCGCGCCTTGTTATAATCGTCGATGTAAAATTTTCACGCATGCCTGTATGAAATCGATAACACCAGAACAGGTTTTTAAAGAGATATTAAAACTTATGGAGATTAAGAGTTGAACATTTTATTCTTAACAACTCATTTGAATGCCGGGGGAATCACCAGTTATTTATTCACTTTAACAAAAGGTCTTATCAGTAGCGGGCATCATGTTTATCTTGTCTCAAGCGGAGGCAATCAAGAAAAGGATTTTCTTTCGTTAGGCGCCAAGTCTTTGAGATTAAATATTAAAATAAAATCAGAATTGGATTTACGCCTTTATCTTCCGGTACATTTTTTAAAAAAATATATGAAGGAGTGTCATATTGATGTTATACATGCGCAGACGCGTGTTACACAAGTGATGGGGAATATTCTAAGAAAATGCACCGGTGTGCCGTATGTGGCTACGTGTCACGGATTTTTTAAGCCGCGTTTTTTTAGAAAAATATTTCCTTGTTGGGGGGATCGGACGATTGCGATTAGTTCGGCGGTTAAAGAACATTTAGAAAAAGATTTTGGTATTTTGCCATCTTATATTGATCTTGTGGAAAGCGGGATTGATCTTCAAAAGTTCCAGAGTATTGATTCCACAAAAAGAGAAGAAAGACGCCTGTCGTTAGGGATAAAGAATGAATGTGTTGTTGGGATTATTGCGCGGCTTTCTGATGTTAAAGGTCAGGATATTTTGATTCAAGCCTTTCAGTTAATTCTCAAAGAGCATCCTTATACTAAGCTTCTTTTAGTCGGAGAAGGAAAGTTGATGCTTGATTTAAAACAGATAGTAAAA
>JAKQLT010000198.1 GCA_029567025.1 Candidatus Omnitrophota bacterium
TTTCTTGCGCAATCCCAATGATTAAATTAGGAATAATCGTCGCTAAGAATAATAAATTATCCGTACTATTTAAAACAACAAACAAAACCGTAATAATCATATACACAATGTTGAAGTATGTGAAAAGATTGGAAACAATAATCCCGAAAATGGACTTTCCTTGGGTTTTCTTTGCGACATTAATCAATCCATCCGCTTTTCTTTGAGCAACAATTTCGTCGCTTAAACCTTCTAAAATAGGAGTATCAAGATAGCGGATAATGGCTTTTTCTTCAACTTTTTTGTCTTTTTTTCTGCTTTTCTTTTTACTAATCGCCGCTTCAAACAATTCTTCTTCCGTCGGTTTGGGCGGTTCTTCCGGTAGATTAACAATTTTCTTTTGTGTTAATTCTTCAATCGGTGATAAAGTAGGTGTTTTTTCCGGAATGGAATTTAATTTCTGCACATCGATTTCTTCAATTGGCACCGTTTTCGCAGCTGTTGTTCGAGGTTTCCGCGGTTTAGAAATTTTGGGCGTTTCAATTGGCTTTTCGTTCATTTTTGTCACCACTTTTCTCTACTTTTGGTAAATAATATAGTCTAATTTTACCATAACACCTGCTAATAAACAAGAACATTTTATTTTTATAAATCATTTAAAAAAACTGTGAGATTGTTTCTCACAGTTCACCACGAATATTCCGCCGTACTTGTTCTTTTTGCTCCTTACCTTGAAGGAACTCGATAATGGCTAAACTAAATTCAAAAGTAAAAGCCATCGCTTTCGCAGTAATAAAATTTCCATCCCGAACAACGCTTTCCTTCGGCAAATATTGCCCGCCAACAATGGTTTTTTCACTGCCGGGAAAACAAGTATAGGAATGATTATGGTAATGTCCCAGTTTACCAACTAAAGCCGGACCCGCACAAATGGCCGCCACTAATTTTTGGGATGACACAAATTGATTAATCAAGTTTGTTAAGGGAGCAAATTGATCCCATACGGAATAAACCGCTCTTCCACCGGGAATAACTAAAAAATCATAATCTTTCTCCGTAACTTTTTTCCATTCTTTTTCCGCTTTAACAACAATGTTATGCGCTGATTCCACAAATAAATTCTTATTAATCGTGACCACATCAACATTGATTTTACTCCGACGCAAAACATCAATCGTAGCGATGGCTTCGACATCCTCAAAGCCATCAGCTAAAATTATCAGACCTTTCATTCATTCTCACCTCGCTTATATTGTCCATAAAGTAATTTCACAATATGTATAAAAATATCTTCCCGTTTTACCAAATTATTGGTGAAGA
>JAKQLT010000203.1 GCA_029567025.1 Candidatus Omnitrophota bacterium
GAAGATGTTGTGATTTATCGGCCGAAATGGTTATTAGAAGAAAAGTTTAAACGACATAATCTTGCGACGCAAAAATTGGCGCAAGAATATGATTTGACTGTTATTTATAATCTTCAAGATCTTCCCGCTTGGCAGGAACCAGCTATTATTTCAATGGACTTTGACGCATTTTCTTTTGTCAATGGTCGTTATCATGAATGGCTGTATCATTTATTTTCTTTTTTCAAATCATTGCTCAAATATTTCGATCAGCATATCGCAACAAAAAAAGACATTGTTCAAAATTCTAAAAATATTTTTAATGCTTTAAAAAAGCAAAATATTTCTATTGTCCATATGAATTACACGCGTTCACGCGGAAAACGAAGCCATCGTTATTCGCCCGCCTTTCAAAGCGATTTTATTTTAAAGATGCTTCATCAAGAATATGTGGAATATGGACAATCGGCTCTTCTTCAGGATGAGATGGATCGAAGATATCAAGAAAATAGTTTTTATTTTATCCCTCAAGGCAATACTTTCCCGAAACAATATGTTTCTGAACTGAAAAATCTTGTTCGTCAGGATATTGATGATGCGCAAAAGAAAAAGAAACTTTCTTATTATCTTAACGCCGGGCAATGCGAAGACGTCATGGCTTTGATGGAGGCGTTTTTATCTCAAAAAGATAGATTGCAATATTTTCAAATTATTTTGGTTGTGTCCAATATTTCTTTTAAAGACCTTCAGCGGGCTGATCAGATTATTCGCGAGCAATCTCAAAGGCTACCATGCCTTATAACAGTTGATTTGGTTGTTATAGATAATAATAAATTAGAACAGATAGAAGTTTATAATCGAGAAGACGCGCCGTTCGACGGAATAATGATTAATATGGGCGGTGCAGTCTTAGAAAATCAAGAGGACTTTTTGTGGATTTTGTGGCAGAAACTTTCTTCTAAAGGTTGGTTGCAGACGGATAATTATGATTTATTGCGCATTATCAGCACCAACGATGAATATCGAGGCAAACATTTCATTCATAATAAATTGGTTTATGCCAAAAAGATCGAGAGTGAGCCAATCGTTTCTGTCGTTGATAAAAATTTTGAGTCTCAAGAAAACGTTTTCGTGAAAAAAGAGATTCCGTTGTCGAATTCAGCAGAAAGATTTGAAAGAAAAATGATGCTGTTTATTTTGACTTTGGTAGCGACGGGATCCGCTTTCTTTTTTAATCATCTTTTCTTTGTGGTTTTGGGGCTTGTCTTGACTCCTTTGGTCGCTTCATCAGAAACAAAGAATTATAAGATTGTTCCGTCGAAGGAATTTATGGAAGCATGGAATGCCTTAACGCCTAATGAGCGTAAAATAGCCGAGAAGAAAATTGTTTATATTTATCATTTATGGGTGGATCAGGCTAAAGTTTTTTATGTTTGGAAAAATGTTTTTGGCGCCTTAGTCGGGCATGTTCATATTACAAAAGCGACTTCTATTTTTTACACGATTAATAAGAATTTAAATACCCTCTTTCTTGTGACGATTAATTCTCATTCCGAATTTGGATCTGTGTATACGATGGGGCCTTCTCAAGCCCAGCGATTTTTTGATAAGTTTACAGGCGATAAAGTGAGTGGCGATATTATTTCTCAAGAAGATAGAAAAATTTTTGAGGCGCTTAAGAAACAATCTGCCTCTTTAGAGGAAGATTTGGAAGACGAGGAAGACGGTCTTCTTAAAACATGGCAAAGTTATGAAGCGGTACGTTTAACAAAAGATGCGAGCATAGGATTTATTGAGATTTTATGGGAAAAAGATTGTTGGGAAATGATGCAGGATGTTATTTTTGATGAAGTAAAGACCGGATTAGAAAAATCATGGATGGAGTTATTTTTAAATGATGATGAATTAAAGGAAATCATTGTTCCTACAATCAAGAAATATTATGACGACAAGATTGCACAAGAAGAAAAGCTCAAAGATCCTTACCCGTCTTGTATAGAAGAATTTTCTTCTGTTCTTATTGTCACAGAAGAATTAAATAAGCAAAAACAAGAGCTTAATAAGCGTGAGGACAAAATTTATAAAATGATTGA
>JAKQLT010000209.1 GCA_029567025.1 Candidatus Omnitrophota bacterium
TACCATATTATTCGCAGCGATAGATCCTTTTAAAAGCATAACAATTTGATCCATTTTTTTCTTTTTCCATGGATCTTTGAGGGCTTTCTTATTGCAAATAAACTGTGTGGTTGATTCACAAATCGTATCAATAATTTTTAATTTATGCGCGCGTAAACTGCTCCCTGTTTCCGTCAACTCCACAACCGCATCAACTAAACCGTCGGCCACTTTGGCCTCTGTCGCACCCCAACTAAATTCAACATCAGCAGAAACTTCATTCTTTTTTAAATATTTTCTTGTCACATTGACTAATTCTGTGGCGATTCTTTTTCCTCGAAGGTCTTTAATCGTATGAATACAAGAGGCTTCCGGAACAGCTAAAACCCATCTAACCTTAACCGCGGTTTGTTTCGCATAAACCAAATCCGCTAAAGAGATAACATCAGAATCATTTTCTAAGACCCAATCCGCACCTGTGATGCCGCAATCTAAGGCCTCTTCCTCGACATAACGTGACATTTCCTGCGCGCGTAAAAGAACAGGATTAATCTCACTATCATCAATGGAGGGGAAATAGGAACGGCTGGAAATATAAATTTTAAAACCTGCGCGCTCAAAAACCTTGACGGTAGCGTCCTGTAAACTCCCCTTTGGTAACCCTAATTTAAGTTTTTGCATTGTTCCCCTCTTCTATAATTATTTTTATTATTTTATTAATCAAAAAAGTAGCCTATTATAACCACGTCTTTTTCCGTTGTAAAGTTTATTTTACTTAAGCTGGCGCAAATAAAAAAGATTAAGAAGTTAACATCTTAACGCCGAGAGATTTAAAATCTTTAACGAATTTTGGATAGGATTTATGCGTGGATTCCATTTTTTTGACCTTAAGCGCTATTTTCGTCCCTAAAACAGCAAAAGCCATGGCTAATCGATGATCCGAGTGAGAATCTAAACAACATCCTTGTTTATAAAATTTCTGAGGAATAATAGTTATTGCGCTTTTTGTTTCTATGATTTTCGCCCCGATTTTCAAAAGCTCTTGTCGTAAATCAGTGATGCGGTCAGATTCTTTAGCTCGCGCGTGCGCAATATCATAAAGCCGCGTCTTGCCTTTAGCAAATAACGCCAAAACCGCCATAATAGGAACCAAATCCGGGCAATTTTTTAAAGAAAATTTTCCGCCTTTTAACTGAAAAGGCCCTTTTATTTTAATCCCTTTTGATGTTTTTACAAACCGCGCGCCCATTTTCTTTAAAAAACTTAAAATATGCCCGTCAGCTTGAATAAGATCCTCTGGCAAATGGCCTGTTAAATTCACGTCTGATTGAACTAAACACGCGGCTCCTAATAAAAACGCCGCTAGACCATAATCTGAAGGAACACAAAAATTCTTTAATCCTTTAAATCTTTGGCGGCCTTTAATAAAAAACATTCTTATATTTTTTTGTTTAATGCTTATTCCGGCTTTTTTCAAAATCTGACAGGTCATCGCGACATAATCTGAAGACACTAATTTCTTGCCTTGTAAAAATAATGTGGTATCTTCTGTTAATTGCGGGCACGCTATCAAAAGCGCAGAAATAAATTGACTGCTCAATGTCCCATCAATGGTAATTTTTCCGCCGTGTAATTCTCCTCCTTTTAAAAAAATAGGAACGCTTTCCTGCCGGCCTTCTCCTTGAATAACAACGCCTCTTTCCCGCAACGTTTTCATCAAGAAAATATTGGGCCTTCCTTTTAACGTCCCGCAACCTGTAATGAGAGCTTTTTTCGCATATAACGAAACAAGCGGAAGAAGAAAACGTAAAACTGTTCCAGACTCCTTAACATTCACACGCGACAGAGCAAAAGGCTTTTTAAATGCTTTTATCAAAAAAGAATTTTTACTTAACACCTTCACATCCGCTCCTAACGCACGAATGACATTTAATGCGCTTTTCGCATCATCGCAATCGGAACAATCTCTGATTTGAGACTGACCGCCACAAGCCGCGATAATAAGAGAACGAATAGAATATGATTTTGATGCAGGAAGCTTGATGGTTCCTTTTAAGGCATGGGGAGGTAGAATGAAAAGATCCATAAAAAAATTCTTGAAATGATGTATTAACTTTGGCGATTCGATGGCGGTTTACAAAAAACCTAAACCAATAAAAAATTTATTTTTTATTTACTGATAACTTGATCATTTTTACGGACCAATTTACTTGAAAAAGGCGGAAGTAAATCAGCCGCGGCCATTTCGGGCTGAAGACGCGTCACTTTAATATCTCCTAAGTAATCTTTCCCGCGATAAACCGCTAAAAGATCTCCGACGCGAACACCATCTTTCTCGCCTAAATTAATAATGACAAATTCTGTCTCGGCATCAACACTTAACACACGACCCTGTGGAATTTCCTGAGGAGCTATGACAATTTTATCTAACTGAACCTGATTGGCCGCTATTTTCTTTTTAGCCTGCTCTATTTCTTGAGATTTGGCATCAAGACTGCTGGGGAAAAAACCTTCTTCCATTCGGACTAATTTTTCTTTTAAAGAACTGTTTTCGCTTTCTAATGTCTTTGAGCGCGCTTCCATATCCTGTAAAAATTTTTTTCCATCATTTAATTGAGCATTAAGATCTGCTGTTTTACGCTCCAATACCGCTAATTGTTTCTCCATATCTTCTTTCAATTGTTTTTTCGCGGCTAATTCCTGTTCCAATTGCGCCTTTAAAGAGGCATTCTCAGTTTTCATTTGCGCTTTTAACCCTTGCTCTAAAACCAATTCATCAGAAAGATCATTAATGCGATTATCCGCTTCTTTGTTTTTTTCTTCCAAAACAAACTTTTCTTTCTTAACTAAATCTAATTCGGATTGAATTTTTGTCAGCTGTGTTTTTGCTTCTTCTAATTTTGCCTCAAAGTCTCGACGCTGTTTTGTTTCCTGCTGTAAAAAGAACATAGAAATCGCGGTCAAAGAAATCAACAAAATAACAAAAATAACAATAAAAACAGTTACAATTCTTCCTGATGAATTCATACGCATATTTTTCCTCCTAAAAGATAAAATAAGAATTTGTATTGTAAATAATATATTTATATTATACACAAAAAAAAGATAAGTAAAGACGCCTTTTTATTTTTTAAACACCTTGCATTTCTTTAACAAACTCTATAGGGATTGCAGAGCTGAATTCCAAGAAATCTTTTGTCCGCGGATGGAAAAAACTAATGGATTGGGCATGTAAGGCAAGACGGGGAAATTTATTTTTATGGCCGTATTTGTCATCGCCTAAAATCGGATGGCCAAGATGTTTCATATGAACACGCAATTGATGTGTCCGTCCGGTTTGAGGAAACAACGCTATCATCGTCACAGCATGATCTCGTTTTAAAACTTGATAAAAAGTAATAGCCTGTTTCGCAGAATCTTCATAAGACACCGCTTTTTTTTCATGATGAAAAGGATTTCTCCCTATAGGCACGTCAACTTTCCCTTCATCACACAATACATCCCCTTCAACAAGCGCTATATATTTCTTTTTAATTTCTCGACGTTCAAATTGTTTCGCTAATTTTGTATGCGTAATATTGTCTTTAGCGACAAGCATAAGTCCGGACGTTTCTTTATCTAAACGATGCACAATCCCTGGTCGCATGGCATCATTTACGTCGGATAATTCTTTAGAATAATGCAAAAG
>JAKQLT010000218.1 GCA_029567025.1 Candidatus Omnitrophota bacterium
CAAGAGCGCAATAGCCAGCCAATTGTAATCAGTTATTTTAATAAAACCATGCTTTAGTTCTCGTTGAATATGTTCATATTCGGTATCGTTTGACAATCCTTGTGCATCAACATGCGCATCAATAATAAGAACCTTATACGATTTTTGCTGATCTTCTAAATATCTTTTAAGAATATAATAAAAATCATCATGTGTTTCCGAGAGAGATTCCTGGTCGCTTAATAAATCTTTTGGTTGTCGTATAAAAATAAGGCTGAAAGATAAAATAATCACAAGAGCAACTAAAACTTTCAGAAAAACAGATTGCATTATCGCAGGGGCATAAATAGTGCTAATACATAATGTTGTAAAACACAACAAAGAAAGACACATATGAGGAGAAATAAAACCTTTTTCTGAATCAAAAATAGATCCCCGGGACGCGGTTGATTGTTGGACAACATTTTCTAAATCAATAACAATGCGATCAAACGCTAACTGTTTCTTAAATTGTCCCATTTCTTCGTCAGCAATAGTTACAAGATCATGTTCGCCACCTAAACGAATAATCGCCTTTTTAAGCGATTTAAGCGTTTGTTCAGACGGAGAATGAATAACACAAAACTGATAATCAAAAGACGATTGGCGCAACACAAAAGCTAACAGCGATGGATAGATGTTTTCTTTTATTTCTGGGCTTTCAAAATGTATCCAACGAATTTCAAACGCCGGCTTTAATAACAATGGCGCGCCTGTATGCTTGAATAGCACCACAAATCCGATAATTTTTTGGCTTTCTTTTTCGCGCGCTAAAACAACTCTCGGCTCATAGTCAACAACGCTTAACTGAAACCACAAACGTTCTTTTTCCTCTTCCAACGTGTAGCGAGAAGTTGATTTAATCAAAGCAAAAACGCCTTCACGGTCTTTTTTCGAACTTAATAAATCTCGCCCTAAAAGCATTTCATAAGAAACGCCGTCTTCTGTAATCGCAGGCAAATATTTTGATTCAACTATTGTTTGATGAATAACATCTAGCGCAACATCGGATTGTTCTTCATCTGTAGGAGTAACAACTGCAGGAATTTCTTCAAGAAAATCTATTTCCATCTGTACATATTTCTTCTGTTTTATTTGAGGCTTTTCTGTGGTTGCCCGAGCTAACGTCGGAGAAATACGCATGAGCCACTCTAAAGATACTTTATCCGCATGATAATATTCCATAGGAGGCGATTTTTCTTTTTGCGTCATCCACTCAATCAAATTCACTAATAAATTACCATTTTCATCAACGGGCCAAATCGATAAATCTTTTAATTTCATATCTTTTATCGTTTCTAAATCAAAAGCGAATTTCGGATGTTGATTTAAATATATTTTTCCTAAAGCCCATTTTAGAGGCTCTTTTAAATAATCAACAGTTCTTACCCTGGTGCGAGTTTTCTTCCCAAAAGTATTTTTTATAAGCGAAGAACGACTTGCGCGTTGACCCCTATTTTTTCTAAATGATTTTTCTAAATTCTCGATCCATTTTTTTGTTGTCTGATATTTCCCAATCGATACAGCAAAGGCCAAAATGAAACTTTCTGTCTCCTGTAATGTCCAATATTTTCTCATTACATCATAACGCTCTACATATTGTTCTCGTCCATAATCACGGCCATAATGAACTTGGCTCGGGAAAATATCATGTTCATTCGCCCAATCAACGATCGCTTGGCCAAAAATTTCTTTTCCTTCAAGATCATCAATTAAATTCATTTCTTGCATAATTTTTAAGATTTGAGGCAAGGTTTCAGGCGTGACTTTGGGATCTTGCCGCTGGACATAAACTATCATGGTTCCCATCAAAGAAAAGATAATCAGAATAGACGCCGGAAAAGGATTCGATAAAACTAAAGAACAAAAAATCATAGCTATAAAGAAAGGCAAAAATGTCTTCGAGGATTTAAAGAAAGAAGTGAAAATCTCTTTAATTTGAAAAATAATTCTTAATACAGGCGTTAACGGATATCCTAAAATCTTATTCACCAAACCAAGACCTTTATAAAATTTTTCTGCCCGTATCCAATTATTAATAAGCTCTGGCGTCGAATACTCAATCGGATAACGAATAATAAAACCTAAAATATTTTCTTTGTCTATTTTGTCCCGATGGTTAATAACATTAACGAAATATTCAGATGAAAAATAAATTTCTTTTATACGATCTTTCGTCATGCGGATATAAATAAAACGGCTCGGAGCTCCTTTAATTTCTTTAGTCAAATAATAAAAACGTATGGCACTCTGTTGATTATCATCAATGAAACAATTAAATTCTTCAACCGAAACGCGCTTATGATAACTAATGGCTTTTTCTATCACATCAACATGATATTTCTTTAACATTCTGAAAATGCCGTAGCTCGGAGAAGAAAAAACATATTTAAGATTTCTTATAAGCGGCTGAATCATCAAAATTAACTTTTTAGAATTTATCTTCTTTTGAGAAGAACTGATAAAAAGAGAACCTAAAATAAAACACGAAAGGAATTCATATTTTAAGAAAGGATAAAGCACAAATGAATTAACAACTAGCGGCGCGTGAAGGAACGTACTCACCCACACAAAAAACTGTTGCCTAATAGTTGTAAACGCATTTATCATTTCTGGGGCAAATAGTGGCGCGAATAACAAAGCAGCCGGCCAAAGCACGCAATAAAAAGACACATCATCAGTTTCTTCTCTATGGCGCTTCTGTTCTTTACGTTCTTGATAATGTCGTTTTGTTTTAGAAGCAAGCCGTCCGTCTTCATGACCTTGATTCTCATATACATGTTCTTTCTTCAACAGCTCTTCCTGTTTCGATTTTAAAAGACATCTTAAATATTCACTCGCCACGCTCGAACCTCTTTGGGCATATTCACGCATATAAGAAAAATAGAATCGGGAAAATAATTCAATACGCTTTTCTTGAGAATATTCTTTGGCCAGAAAATCAATCACATGTATTTTATTAATATAGTCTTCAAACCCATTAAGCATTTCCATCAGCCCTTGATAAATATCTTTGGCGAGTTCTGTATAAAGATTTAATCCAATTTCTTCAGCTCGATTCATCGCGCGATTAAATGATTTATACAATGGTTCTGGCGCATCATCGAGGTAATAATCTCTATGATGCTGATAAAAATACACAGCCGTACTAATCTCATACGCCGTTTCATAAAGCAGAATCATATCCGAGAAAATCTGTTCTAAGCGCGTTTGCGGTTTTTGAAAACCATATTCCAGAATATCCAAATAAGCCATCAAATCATTCTTACGATCTTTTTTCTCATAAAAAGAACTTCGAACGCCTATGCGTAAATGTTCCAGATGATCTAACCGCAATGATTCTAAAAATCCCACATCAAATCCGTCCTCTTTATTCCCATAATGAATATCGCCTTTAATCGTTCCCATATGAGAACGAATAATGCCACAAACTTGATGAATAAAATTTTCTTCAAACTTATGTTCTTTTAAAAGATTCTCTGTGACATCCGCGCTTTCTAAATGATGAATCAATAATTTTAAAAGAACAGACCAATAACGGCTCTTAGGAATATATAATCGCTTTGATTGATAACGAGAAATATCATGAAGCCATGCCGCGATCTTAAGAATGCCTATTTCTTCTTTATTCAAATTTTCTTTGGAGGCGAAATAAAAAAGACTTTCTACAATTTTTTCTGCGCCACTTAAAGAACTCTCAGGAACTCCATAGGTTTTTAAAAGATCCTTCCATTGACGAATGGTTTCAGGCCATTTTGATTTAATAGAACTATGCGCCTTTTCTTTCAATCTTGCCTCAACATGCAAAATAGCGTCTTCTTTGACATCGCCATCGCCATTAATAATTCTTTCAGGGAAAGATTCAATAGAAACAATTTCATAAGAAGATTCTTGAATCGCTTTCATAGAAGCTTTAAAGGAATAAGTATTAGAACTTTTGGTTTTCCATTTTACAACAGGGATTTGTCTTCTGGCACCTTCCTGAAGAGCCATCATAAGAAGTTTTGTGGCTAATCCATGCTGGCGATATTCTCCTTTGACCCATAAACTATGCCTTAACCCTGTATCTAAATCTAAAATGGAATAGCCAATTTGTTCTTTTTCTTTTGTAAGCACATAAAAACACAAAAAAGGCGAATCGACGCGAGTGTGTTCTTCAACGACAAATTCAAATTCATCGTCGGAAAATGAACCCTTAGAATAATCATTTTGCCTCAAAAAGGCGAACGCAATAATGCCATAATTTATAACAGACATACGAAACCCTAACGAATTGAACATATCAATCCATTCACGAATAAACATGCGTACGATATCCATCACACATGAAATAACAAAAACTAAACCAATCAACGAAGCAATAATTGTAATGACGATAAAAATAGGCCACACAATTGTTCTTCTTTCTTTACAAGAAGCCAATACTCTGCTCCTATCTTCATGGTTACGAACTAAAGATGCGACAAGTCGTAATCCGGCAATATTAAGGAAAAGATCTCCGCAACATAAAATCATATAACTTAATGCCGGAGAAGCCAATAAAGCGCCGATTTCAAACGGCCAGAAAACGCTTAATAAGATAAATGTCGATTTCCATACAGCTGAAGTCTTTTTAAATCCCCATAAAACAATCCGTCCCTTGAAATTAGGATAAAATTCTTTTAAAACACAATAAAGAACCAGTGGATAAAAGAAGAAGAAATTCATCAGCATATCAAAAATGATCTTCGCAAAAACTCCACTAAGACCAACCGATGTAGCAATAGTTGCCATTTGAGGCAAAATAAAGAAATAATATAAATTATAAAGAATAATAAGGGCTAAATTAATCTTGGCTAAACAAAATGCTTGTTGTTTTAATGTTCCAAAAAAGTTTTTCGATTGGTCATTATTATCAAATGTAGAATTAATCCAAACACTCACCAAAGCTACCGGCAAAACAAACATCATATTAACAAGTATGGTTGGCCAAAAACCACCTTGAATATATGGACGAATAAAGAATGCGTAAATGGCAACTACACCGAGAAAAACAGCTGTCAAACTCACTGAAAAACCAAAACTATTAACAGATAATCTCGATACAATTTCTTCTTTTGGATTAACCGATTCTGACGTGAAGGTTTTCTTATTGAAAGGACACTTAGAAAAACAAATTAAGGAAATAATAACAATGACTAATAAAACAGGCGTTGATTGCTTAATCATATCCATTGGCGGCGGAACGTTAAAAAGATTAAAACCGTTAATCAATTCACGGATAAATGTGCGCGCCACATCAATGCCGCCCAGAACAGCAAAACTCATCAGGGCTGAAATCACCGTTATCACAACTAAAACCGGCCAAGTGATAAAACCGCCTTGTTTCTTAGACGGAAGATTAACAGGGATAGTATCGCTACTATTATCATTTTCTTTCGAACCTTTATTTAATCTTTCGATAACCTGAGCTACCTTGGTTTCTAATTCATCCGTTCCGTTAAGATAAAGAATCTTCTCTTCAGCGACTTTTTCGGTTAATTTCGTAGCAACGATTCTTTCGTGGATATCGTTCTTGGATGTTCTACTTATAAAAAGTTGATCCGCACGCCCACGGCTTTGCCAACGTTTTTGTTGTGTTTTTTCATCGATGTCAATATAAATCACCAATCGCAAATCCAAATTTCGCGCGCGAATGACTTTTTCTAATAAATCCCAATGCTCTTCTCGTTTAGGCGACATATCCAGAATAATATCATTATTTTCTTCTGATGCAGCTGTAATCCGACGGAAAATATCTTCGACATTTATCGCGCCAGCTTTGCCTAATTTGGAATGATCTTGTCGTTTTTCTGAGCCAATAGAAAAATGTTCTATCCCTAATTTCTTTTCTAAAGCCTCACCTAACGTTGTTTTTCCGGCGCATGTCGGCCCTAAAATAAGAACCAAGCCGCGATTTTCTTGATCCTTCTTTAACTTCTTCTTTAAACTTTTTTCTACCTGTACTCTAACTTCATCCGCTAAATGATCCAACAACATCGCATCCATTAAAACCGCGTCTTTAAAATATGCCAATCCTTGTGTTTTGTCGTTTAACTTATAATAATAAATAAATCCAAGTTTAAAATACGCCTCGGAGATATAAAAATCTTTATCTTCATTATTGGACGATTTTGCTTCTTTAATAGCCTTATTGAATTCATCAACAGCTCTTTCATAACGACCAACGGATATATATTTTTTCCCAATCTCTATACGGCTTTCTAAAGGATTATCATGTTTTTGTTGCATTAATTTCTGAATTTTTCTAACTTCTTTAATATACCTAAGAGCGATTTCTCTTTCTTCTTCGCTTAAAACAGAAGATTTTCTGATTTCTCCTTCTAAATAACTTGTATTATTGCGCGGATCTTGGCATTTCCTAATAACTTCATCTATCCAAGAAACAACTTTTCCTATTTCTTTCGCCCAATTCTTTTCTGCATAAATTTTTAATATTTCTCTTACTTGTGATAAATTCTTTTCATAATTTTCCAATGTGCTTAATAGAAAATTCACTTCATTTTTATTTTCATCTTCCGCAAGAAGCGCATTCCATGATTGAAGGATGACGCTTTCAGGTCGTAAACTTTCTAATTCTTCAGCTATCACCAAAGCTTCATCGATCTCACTAAATGCTTGCAAATCACTTATCGCAAGATATTTTAAAGCCTGTTCTTTAATTTCTTGAGGATGTTTATCCGCATTTAACATCTGTAACTTCCCTTGGGCTTTATAATAGGCAATGATCGGATATGTATTTTCAGAATAAACTTTCATACGATTTATAATTGTCGTCTGATTATCATCAGCCCTTTGATATAAAACGCCATTGCATTTATCACAAACACCTTCTTGCCGCGATGGCATATTTTTCAAATGATACGAAGCGCCACAATCTTTACAAACTCGTCGTCCAGATAACCGCTCTACTACAACCGCATCAGGCGCATCCAATGATAAAACACATTGAGCAGGTATTCTTAATTCCTCTAAAATCCCATCTAAATCTTGGGCTTGTTTCAATGTGCGTGGGAATCCATCCATCAAGAATCCTTTTTTGGCTTGAGGATCTTTTTCTAATTTATTTCTAATTAATCGTATAACAAGCTCATCGGGGACAAGACCGCCTTTTTCTATATATCCTTTGGCCTCTTGCCCTAAAAGCGTATTATTTTTCATTTCTTCTCTTAAAATATCGCCTGTTGAAATATGCAAAAG
>JAKQLT010000229.1 GCA_029567025.1 Candidatus Omnitrophota bacterium
CTATCAACAGAAAAAACAAAAAGCACAAGAAGCGGATAATTTAATAAATTCAATTGATGATTTTGTGCTGGATGAATTAGGCATAAAGTTGCCGGAGCTGCAGGATAAGAAATGTTTTGTAGTAAATTCTGAAGGTATAGAAGGACGTATTGATCCATATTATTACAAGCCATCGTTTTCAGATATGTATAATGTTCTCAATGTTTCTAAATATCCTGTTTTTGATTTCAAAGAGCTATTACATGATGTTAAAAATGGTGTTGAGATTAGAACATACTGTGAAGGAGGATATAGATATTTGCGTGTAACAGATTTAAGTGAAACAGGAGTAGTTGATAAAGATCCTCGTTATGTATCTGTAGAAGAAATTCCAGATAGAATAAAGTTATCAACAAATGATTTTCTCATATCCCGTTCAGGCTCTTTAGGTTTAGTATCTATAGTAACAAAAGATATGCTCGATTATATTTTAAGCTCCCATATATTTAAAATAACAATTGATACAAACAAACTGAATCCTTTTTATTTACAGGCTTTCTTTAGAAGTAAAATTGGTCAGTTTCAGTTCTTTCATAAAAATAATGGCGGTATTGTTCCAGAGATAAACCAAGAGGCATTAAAATCAATAAAAGTTGCCGTTCCGCCTCTTGATATTCAAAATAAAATTGCTGATGAAGTTAAAAGGCGAATGGCGCAAGCTGAAAAAATGCGAATTGAAGCCGCGCAAATAATAGAAACTGCTAAGCAGGAAGTTGAAAAAATAATATTAGGTTCTAAATAATAATTTATGAAATTTAGACCGGATAAATTATTTTTATTGGCAAATTTGGGAGGGTAGTCCCGTGTCAATCTTAAAAAACTTTGGAATAAATGCAGACAGGATTATTTTTGATTACAATGAATGTTAATATCAAATCAGGCGCACCTATCTCTTTGGCGAGTGTGGTGCGCCCGTTCGAATCTTTTATTTCGTTCAGTAGCCTTTTAAAGTATCTGGCTCACTAACTTTTTCAGAAGAAAATAACTTCCTAGGCAATCATTTTCTTCTGTGGCGGTGCGCGCTAAATATCCGCCAGAAGGTTATTTGCCATAACTTTTTGACTGAAGAACGATTTTTTTTGCCTTCGCCATCGCAGTCAGATTTAGAAGGTCGTATATTCATAATGCCGAAGGCTGCATATTAACCTGTTCGCTGTCCGTTCCCGGTTTCGCATCAGGTGCTTTGACACAAGGCTGCATTGCTCTCGCAATACAATTATTTTGCGCCATTTTTCAATCTCGATTTGCCTGAAATGTCCGAGGCCGTGCGTTGGTGTGTTCGCCCGCGCGTGCGAGGCCGCCGCAACGGTGTGTTCGGTTCTTCCCGGCATCGAGAATGCGAATTCCATCTCTCGTGCGCACAAGCGAAGAAGTTCGCATTTCATGATATAACTATAACACGAGTTTTGGAATTTTAATGGTGAGGATGAAAACTGTTTTGCAAAACTGTCCGTATCTGTCCGTATTTGTCCGTATTTGTCCACGGCGCGTGGGAAAAAAACTTGACAAGTATTTTTCTTCGGTAAAAAATATTTTTACAGAGTCAGACGAAAAAACATTTTTCTTATTTAACGCGAAAACTTACCCATTAGAAGTCAAAAATCATTTCACTTGAGTTAGGGTGACGTTTTGAAGGGATCGTTTCTCTGAGGGCAAATTAAAGCGTTTCCCGTGCCCCCAAATTATTTTTGATGATTAAGAAGTTTTAAAAATCAAAATTTCGCATAAGCAAAGTTATTGAGTGGGGGAGGGAGTCCCAAGTCTCCGGGTTTTTGTTTTCGGGGTGTTGGTTGTGTGGTGACTGCACAGCGCGGCGGTTAGAGCGGTGAAGAACGGCGGCTGCCCGCGCCAGCCGCGCAAAAAGTTATGGCCGGAGATTTTAGATTTTTCAGCGAATTATAAATTTGCGATTTTTAATCACCAAACTCATTAACTATTCCCTAAAAGTTAAAGAGTATAAAAACAACAATAATTTAATATTCTCAATGGTTTATGTTATTTTTCCCGTTGGCGCGATTAATCCTCTCGCCTTATCTCATTAACTATTTATCATAATAACATCATTATTTAATCAGTTTCACCGGATCGTTTCATTCTTTTCGGCGCAATCCGCTTCAAAAACTATTCAATAAGCTAAATACCAAATATTATTATACTTTCCCACAGAAGCCCCCAGCCCCCGGCAATTCCGGATAAAAACCGCTGAATGAGGATGTTGTGGAAATGAATATTGTCAGGAAAATATAAAATCAGGATGATCCTGCTGAATAAAAACTTTTAACAATTCGCCTACCCATCGTCATT
>JAKQLT010000230.1 GCA_029567025.1 Candidatus Omnitrophota bacterium
CAGAGAAAGGTTCTGTTATGCGAATTTAAAGAATGATTCGATCAACCATCGAAGGGAATAGTATTGGATGATCCTCTCGCCCGAAAGCTGCGTATCAGTACTTGTCAGAATCGCTCTCGAATGGTCTTGAGGGAAAACCAACGCACATACCTAAGAGGAAGTTTTTCAGATAGAAGCTCTCGATACCGTTGAAATACGTTCCGAAACGATTCTTGACAATTCGTTGGATTAATGGCACAATCGTCATGTCGGTACTCCTCCCCTTTTGTGTTATTTGGTCTGTAACTTAATCATAACGAGGCGGAGTGCCGACTTTCCTTTATCCATTATCTTTCCTTCTTTTCAAAGACCCATTCCCTAACCTTTTCGCTTATCTGTTTTTCGTAATGTCCACGCACATGTTGATTATCTAGTTTCAGTATAAAAAGCCGTTTGTTTATTTCAAAGGAATCAAGATAATAAGAGAGATGATAATATTGAAGCATATAGTAATAATACTTGGCGATATCTACGATCTTCCGAGCGCTAACGTAATTTGCATGAAAAAAATTGCTGATCAGTTGGTAGTTGAAGGGTATAAAATTACGTTTGTTTGCCAAGCTCAAAAAAGCAATCAGCTCGATTATATCGAATTCGACGGTTATAATGTGTTTTTTATAAACGTCCTAAGTAATCGGTTATGGTATTACGCAAATATGATGAAAAACGCTAGTGCGAAAACTATCAAAACATTTTTTTGGAAATCGATTCTGCTCTACCTTAGGATTCTTCAAGGAATACGAGCAATGTTTTTTTGGCCTTCTTCGAGCAGGTGGTTTATTAAGAAAGCATTTGTTAAGCTCAAAAAAATAAACGATGCTAATAAAATAGATTGTATCATTACCGTTTCGATCCCTTACGAAGCGCATTTATCTGGCTATAAGTTTAAATCGTATAATAAAGAAGTAAATTGGATAACTTATACACTAGATTCATTTGCATATTCCCCTACTCTTCAAAAATATTACATATTTAAGATGTTTAAAAAAATCATCAATAAACGGTCAGAGGCGAAAGTATTTAAAAACGCAAATGCTAATTTTTTATCCCTCGCCCTGAAGGGGTATGATGATAAAATGATCTACCCTAATTCGCTAAAAAACCATTGGATTTCTTTTCCACTTATTCAAGAATACAAACAACAGGTAAAAACGGAGTACTTCGATAGAAGTAAAATAAACGTAGTTTACGCCGGTTCCTTTTATAAAGTAATCAGAAATCCGGAATACTGTTTGAGCTTATTTTCGATGATAAAGAACGAGGAAATTATTCTTCACTTATATCATAGAGGTGATTGCCTTGATACCGTTGAAAAATATACGCGATTATCGGACAGAATAATCGCTTATGGGAGTTTGCCGGTGGAAAAAATCTATGAAGTCGAGAGCCAGGCGGATGTATTATTGAACATAGGAAATAACGTTCCTCATTTTTATCCTTCCAAACTTTTAGAATATATTTCTTTCGGAAAACCAATTATAAATTTCCATGACAAGCGGTATGATTATAATTGTTTACTGTATAAGTATCCGCTTGTTCTAAATATAGAAAATAACGGCTATAACTATGAAAAAGATATAGACCGTCTAGTTCATTTCTGTAAGGAAAACAAGAATCAACAGATAAAATTCGAGAAAATTGAAAGCTTATATTGGGAGAGTACACCAAAGCATATCTCTAGTCTATTTCTAAAAGAAATAGAAAAGTAAATATTGTTTATTTATTATTTATTATGTTATTAATATATTCTAAGATTAAGCTATTCCGATGATTCTTTTGCGAATATTTCCGAAAATAAGCCTTTATAATGCCGAGATCGGAAGAATTACATTGAATATCTCAAAGAGGTGGATTTTTTGAAATACATTCTAATTATCGAGTTTTACATTTTGCCTTATACGCCTCAATTTGGTGGGAGTCAAAGAATGCATTTTCTCTCAGAATACCTATATAATAATTCTTACAAAGTCTGCGCTTTAGGTGCAAAAGTAGGTATTCCGAATTTTTTCGGCGTTAAGCCAGAATATGAAATGATTCATCTTCCGTTGAAGAAAAGACCTTATCTGATTCTCTCAGATAGTATACCCGGTGATAACGCATACGGTAAAAAAAAGAACCTAATCATTATTACAAGAAAGGGTATCAAAAGAATCGCAAGATTAACATTCGATTTTTTTTGGAATGACCCCACAAGTTTGGCGGCTTTTTTGAGTTTGTTATGGATAAAGGACAACAAGAAACAAATAATCGAAATCATCGAGAAGAAAAAAATCGACATAGTCTTGATTAGCGGACCTGCTTTTTCAATGTTTAAATTAGGGAAGACATTACGCCGTGTATTCAACGAGAAATTGAAAATCATATTCGATTATCGCGATCCATGGAATACGAAGAAAAATAAGAAATTAATCTCTTTACAAATCGAAAAACGATTGTTAGATGTTCCGGATAAAATTGTCTTAGCTTCCGAAAAATTGGTAGAAAATATTGGTGTAAATTTCGGGATTAATACGAATCGTTTGGAATACGTCTACAATGGATTTTCGGAAAAAAGTTGGGGAGTAGTAGGCGAGAATCGTGTTGATTCTTTTGATGAAGGAAAATTAGTTTTATTAAGTGCAGGGGCTTGCGGGCTATTTCACTATAGCAAAAAGAATCCTTACCCTTTTTTTGAAGCCTATAAAAAATTCCATATTGGAAAAAAAGTAATTACTAGATTCGTAGGCGTACAGAGTAATGAATACACTTTAGAAGTGAAAAGCGAAATCGGAAACGATATCGAATTCTTTCCTCAAAAACCACAAAAAGAAGTTTTGGAACTAATGACTTACGCTGACGTGAACTTGATTTTTAACGTGGATATAAAAAACGCCGCTTTTATTATCCGAGGTAAGTTTTTTGATTATCTTAAAGCGAATAAAGTAATTTGTGGAATAGCAGTGCCGAATACTGATTTTATTTCATGGATAAAACGCCACAAATTGGGGTTTTATTGTGAAAACACTATAGAATCTATTTATTCTCTTCTCGAGAAGATTTACGGTTTGTGGGATTGTGGAAAATTACAGGAAGAAAGGAAAAATTGCGGAATAAACATCGATAACTTTTCTCGAGAAAATCAAAACGCGAAATACAAATCTATCATTGAGGGTCTATATGTCAAAGAGTTATAATCAAATTGTGTGGAAAAGGGTAAAAAGCGAAAAAAAAGGCATATCCTACGATTAGAAAAAGGTCGCCGAGACCAAAAGGAGGATACGCCGTGATAGATTATAGTCCAAAGAGCGTAAATAATCAAGAGGAACCCGAAGAAAGCCTTTTAAACGGATTAGTAACCATCAACAGGTTAAGAGAATTAGCCAAACACTGGGCGAGAATCATACTCATTCTGGAATAAATGAACAAATTCGACGAATACATCTAAAAGACA
>JAKQLT010000217.1 GCA_029567025.1 Candidatus Omnitrophota bacterium
GATAGAAAAGCTCAAATTGGCACGGGAGATAGAAGTGAGAAAATCCGCACTTATAATTTTCCTGATAGAAGAGTCACCGATCATCGTATTGGTTTTACAACGCATCAATTGATGAATGTCATCGAAGGCGAATTAGATGAAATTACCGAAGCGCTTTTAAAGGCAGAATATGAGGCGTCTTTAAAATGAAAATAGAGGAGCAATTATTAACTCATCTTTTTAATTGTCGTCGTGTTGATCTTTATGCTGGAAAACGGACGTTAACGGATGAACAGATGCAAGTTTTTTCTCATATGAAATCACGGCTTTCTCAAGGAGAGCCGTTACAATACATTTTGGGCGCTGTTGATTTTATGGGCATTTCTTTATGTGTGGATGAAAGAGTCCTTATTCCTCGTCCCGAGACAGAAGAATTAGTCGTATGCGCGATTGATTTATTGAAACAGGGAAACGGGTCACAGATAAGATATGTTTTGGATTTGGGGACAGGTTCTGGCAATATCGCGATCGCGATTGCGAAAAATGTTTTAAATAGTTTTGTGACGACGGTTGACATTTCCCCAGCCGCGATAGATTTAGCTACATTAAACGCCCATGAAAATAAACTTAACGATAAAATACGTTTTATTTGCCAAGATATGAAGATTTTTTTAAAAGAAGAGATATTTCGCAATAAGTACGATCTTGTCATTTCTAATCCTCCGTATATTCCTACCGCCCAGATCGAACAGCTTCCCTGTGATGTGAAGAAGGAGCCGTTTATCGCTTTAGACGGCGGAGAAGATGGTCTTAATTTTTATCGCGAAATTATTTCCGCGGCGCATTTATTGTTAGAAGATAATGGATGCCTTCTTCTGGAAATTGGCGAGTATCAGGCCGAGGATATTAAAAAAATAGTTGAGGCATCAGGAAAATATCAAGAATGTTCTTTTCGAAAAGATAATGCAGGAAAACAACGGATAACCATTATAAAAAGGTAGATTGTATGGATAAATTGATCATCGAAGGTGGAAAATTTTTAAAAGGCGAGATTATGGTCAGCGGGTCCAAGAATGCCGCATTGCCTATTATTGCGGCCACATTATTAACGGATGAACCGTGTGTGATTCGCAATGTCCCACGGTTAATGGATACATCGACGATGATACGGCTTTTGAAATCGTTAGGTAAAGATGTGGAGTGGGGCAAAGATAATAAAATTTTAATTTCTTCCAACGGTAAACCGAGTGATTTTGCGGATTATAAACTTGTCTCGACGATGCGCGGGTCTTTTTGTGTCTTAGGGCCTCTTTTAGGGAAATTGGGTCATGCGAAAGTTTCTTTACCTGGCGGATGCGTTATTGGGGTTCGTCCGGTCGACCTTCACTTAAAAGGGTTGCGCGCTTTAGGGGCAAAAATTGAGGTTGAAGCCGGCTATGTTCTGGCCAAAGCGAATCGTTTAAAAGGAACGCATATGTATTTAGGCGGAGGGTTTGGTTCTTCTGTTTTGGCGACGGCTAATGTGATGATGGCCGCTGTTTTAGCTGAAGGGGAAACCATTATTGAGTCTGCGGCGTGTGAGCCCGAAGTAGAAGATTTAGCGGATTTTTTAACGGCGATGGGCGCGCGCATTAAAGGAAAGGGAAGTCCGCGTCTTATTATCACAGGGGTAAAGAAATTAAAAGGTGTTAATTATCAGATTATTCCAGATCGTATTGAGGCCGGAACGTTTATTTTACTGGCGGCTGCCCTTCGTAATAATAATATCGTTATTAAAGGAGCGAACCTATCTCATTTAATGGCGCTTGTTGATAAAATGAAAGAAGCGGGCGTGAAGATAACGGAAAATAATGAAGGAGATATTTTTGTAAAAACTTCGAAAAATTTAAAACCTGTAACGGTTACAACTTATCCTTATCCGGGATTTCCGACGGATCTTCAAGCACAAATGATGGCTCTTATGACAACTATTGATGGGATTAGCGTGGTCACAGACAGGGTTTATCCGGATCGCTTTATGCATGTCGCGGAATTAAATCGTATGGGCGCGAATATAAAAAAAGAAGGCAGCAACGCGGTTGTCCATGGTGTTAAACATTTATCGGGCGCGCCTGTTGTCGCGTCTGATTTACGCGCATCAGCCGCTCTTGTTATGGCCGGATTAACCGCTAAAGGAAAAACAGAAATACGGCGACTTTATCATTTAGACCGCGGCTATGAAAATCTTGATAAGAAATTAACACAGCTCGGCGCAAAAATTTATCGCGAAAAAGAATAAATGGCGCAACCTTTCCCCACCCCCGGGGTGGGGAAAGGTTAAAGGGAGATGGTATGATTTTGATGATCGATAATTATGATTCGTTTACGTATAATCTCGTCCAGTATTTCGGCGAGTTGGGCGCTGATTTACAAGTGTATCGGAATGACGCATTATCTCTCAACGATATTCAAAAAATGAATTCGAAGAAAATTGTTATTTCTCCTGGTCCTGGACGTCCAGAAGATGCGGGGATTTCTGTTGATATTATTAAGTGTTTTTCTGGAAAAATTCCGATTTTAGGCGTGTGCTTGGGGCATCAGGCCGTTGGTTATGCTTTTGGAGGAAAAATCATTCGCGCTAAAAATATTATGCACGGAAAAACATCTCGTATAAAACATAACAATAAAGATATTTTTAAAAATTTAAAGAATCCTTTTGAGGCGACGCGATATCATTCTTTAGTCATTGAAGAAAAGACGTTACCTGATTGTTTAGAGGTTATGGCTTATACGCAAGAAGATAAAGAAATTATGGGCGTTCGACATAAACAATTTCCTTTGTGGGGTGTGCAGTTTCATCCGGAATCGATTTTGACAAAAGAAGGGAAAAATTTGTTAAAAAATTTTCTTCATATTAATGGAGGGCATTAATTGTGAAGGTGTTTTTATGAGAACATTTATTGAAAAAATTAAAGATGGCGAAAATTTAACGCAACAAGAGGTTGAAATTGCGATGCACGCCATTATGGAAGGTAAAACTCCTAAAAATGATATTGCGGATTTTTTATTGGCCTTGCGTCATAAAGGCCCAACTATCGATGAGATTACTGGCGCGGCAAAGATTATGAGGCGATTTGTTGTCCCCATAAAAAGTTGTCATAAAAATATTTTAGATACCTGCGGAACCGGTGGAGATAGAAAAAATACGTTTAATATTTCAACATTGTCGGCCTTAGTCGTGGCTGGCGCAGGAGTTCCTGTCGCCAAACACGGAAATCGTTCTGTTTCGAGTAAATGCGGAAGCGCAGATATTTTAGAAGAGCTGGGTGTTAATCTTGATATTGCACAAGAACGTGTAACGGAATGTTTAAATGAAGTGGGGATTGCTTTTTTATTTGCGCAAAAACTTCATCCGGCGATGAAGAATGTCGCACCTATCCGTAAAGAATTAGGAGTTGAAACGATTTTTAATGTGTTAGGTCCTTTGACAAATCCGGCGAATGCGACACATCAGATTATAGGTGTCTATAATCGTGATTATGTGGAACCGTTAGCGCATGTTTTGAAAAATTTAGGTCTTAAGAAAGCGCTTGTTGTTCATGGCGGCGATGGGCTGGATGAAATTACGACAACCACCAATACGTTTATCAGTGAATTTAATGGAAAAGACGTTGTGAGCTATGATATTTCCCCTGAAGAATTAGGCTTTCCATTAGCCGAGTTAGCCGATTTAGTCGGCGGAGACCTTTGCACGAACCTTGACATTGCTCAAAGAATTTTAGACGGCGAACACTGGCCTAAGAGGGATATTGTTGTTTTAAATGCTGCTTACGCTTTATATGTTTTCGGAAAAGTTGACACTATTTCCGATGGCATTGAAATGGCTCAAGGCTCTTTAGACACCGGCAAGGCCTTTGAAAAATTACAACAATTAAAGGAATTTACCAATCGTGGAAGCTGATTTTCTTCAACAGATCATCTCTCATAAACGCCATATCATCGAAACTAAAAAGGAATATTTTTTAAAGTTAAAGGATCATGCCAGCTGTTTGCAGACACAAAAGTATCATGTTTTTAAAAAAAGCATTTCAGCGCCTGATAAAATAAGTCTTATCGCAGAAATTAAGAAAGCCTCGCCTTCTAAAGGTCTTATTCGTGAAAATTTTGATGTTCTGTCTATTGCAAAAACTTATGAAGAACAAGGCGCGGCCGGGATTTCTGTCTTGACGGAAGATAGATTTTTTTTAGGAAGCATATCTTATTTGAAAAAAGTTGCGGATTGTGTTCATGTTCCGGTTTTAGCAAAAGATTTTTTTATCGATGAAGGACAGATTTATGAAGCCCATGCGCACGGGGCGAGCGCGGTTCTTTTAATTATGGCGATTCTAAAAGATCATGAAGTAAAACAATTAATGAATGTCGCGCGGTCTTTAGACGTGGATTGTTTAGTTGAGGTTCACAATCGAGAAGAATTTTTGCGTGCTTTAGATTGTGGCGCTGAAATCATAGGCATTAATAATCGCGATTTAAAAACGTTTCATGTGGATCTTCGCGTTGCCGAAGAATTAATTCCGCAAATTCCTAAAGATAAAGTGATTGTCGTTGAAAGCGGCATTCATTTTTATGGTGAAGTAAAACGTTTTAAAGAATTGGGCGCGCAGGCGGTTTTAATCGGAGAAACTTTTATGAGAGAACAAGATATAGCACAAAAAATAAAGGAAGTGATGTATGGTCAAAGTTAAGGTGTGCGGGATAACGAATTTTGAAGACGCGTCGAAATCCGCGTTTTATGACGCGGCGGCTGTTGGTTTTGTTTTTTGCAAAAAAAGTCCTCGCTATATTTCGCCGAGTAAGGCCAGAACGATTATTGAAAAGTTACCGCCGTTTGTGACTCCTGTCGGAGTTTTTGTAGATTTAAATGAGCGTGCGGTACGCGATATTTGCCGTTTTACGCGTATTTCAACGGTGCAGTTTCACGGAGAAGAAGATCAGATGTATTGCAAGCGCTTTAAAGATTATAAAATCATTAAAGCGTTTCGTGTCGGAGAGTATTTTGATATTGAAAAAGTGAAAAAATACAAAGTAGACGCGTTTCTTTTTGATACATATCAAGAAAATGTTGCCGGAGGCACAGGAAAGACATTTAATTGGTATCTTTTAAAAGATATAAAATTTGATAAACCGGTTATTTTGTCCGGCGGCTTAAATCCTCTTAACGTAAAAGAGGCGATAGGGATTCTTAATCCTTTTATGGTCGATGTCTCAAGTGGCGTTGAACAATCACCCGGCATTAAAAGTCCAAAATTAATCCGAGATTTCTTTGAGGCGGTAAAAGCGTAGGAAGTTTTTTACAGCTTATAATTATGAGAAAGACAATTTCATGAATTTTTTTATTAAGATGGTAGTCCCGTTTTTGCCTGTTTTCGTTTTCTGCTTTGTTTATTTATTTTTTTTAACGATTTCTAGGCCCCAATTATTAGGATGGAAAGATTCTTTTTTAAAGAGTGCTGTCGTTTGGGCAGGATTAGTGGTTCTTAGCACTGAAATATTAAGTATTTGGCACGCGTTAAATTTTGAAAATTTAGTCTTTTTTTGGTGTTTTTTATTCTTTGGGCTTCTTTTTTTATTTTTTATAAATCGTAAAAAAGTATTTTCTATAGAAATAGAATTTTTAAAAAAAAGATTCCTTTCTTTTTTTTCTTTTTCCTTCGCAGTAATATTAAGTTTTTCCTTAGGGCTTCTTTTTTTGGCGGTAGTGGCCCCGCCGAATAATTATGATTCAATGACTTATCATATGTCGCGGGTAGAGCATTGGATCCAAAATCAAAGTGTTTTTCATTACCCTACTAATATTACTCGTCAATTATTTTCTGCTCCATGGGCAGAGTTTGCGATTCTTCATTTTCAGATATTATCTCGATCAGATTTTTTTGCAAATTTAGTTCAGTGGACATCTTTTCTCGGAGTTGTGATTGGCGTTATGGCGATAGTTGAGAAAATAGGTGGGGGGGGGTATATGTTCAAACTTTAGCGGCATTATTGACAGCTTCTCTTCCCATGGGTATTTTGCAAGCCACAACGACACAAAATGATTTAGTCTTAAGTTTTTGGGTCGTTTCTTTTGTTTATTTTTTGTTCCAAACTATTAAAAATAATAATCGCAGTATCCTTCCATATGTTTTTTTAGGGTTATCGGTGGGGATTGGGTTCCTCACAAAAGCTACAATGATTTTTTTTATTGTTTCTTTTTGTAGTCTGGGAGTGCTTCATTTGTTATGCAAAAGAGAATTCAAAAAATATCTGAAAGGATTTGTTATTGTTTTTTCTATCGCGCTTTTGTTTAATGTAGGGCATTTTTATAGGAATTATGATTTGGGACAGCACATTCTTATGCCGATTCCAGAGGTGTCAAAAAATGTTGTTAATGAGCGTTTTTCTTTTAAGGGAGGATTGTCTAATACGATGAGAAATATTCTCCTGCATCTGAATTCGCCTTTTGAAGAAATAAATAATTTGATTTTTTCTTTTTCAAAAAAGATTCATCAGTGGATGGATGTCGATTTTGATGATGCTCGGTATACTTATGGAAAAATTAAAGATTTTACTGTGAAAAATCATATTCATGAAGATGTTAGTGGGAATTTTTATCATTTTTTGTTTTTGTTTATTTCTTTCATGGCGATTTTTTTATCGAGAAAAAAATATTTTAATAATTTTTATTTTTCTTTCTTGTTTTTTGGGAATTTATTGGCTTTTTTTATTTTTTCTTTTTATTTAAAATGGCAACCATGGGGAAGCCGTTTGCAATTGCCTTTTTTTATGCTTGCGATTGCTTCAGTTGTATTATTGTTTCAAGATATTAAAACTCGTTGGAGGTTTATTGTAAATGGGATTATTTTTTTCATTGTTTTTTCTTCTAGTCCATATCTTTTAAAAAATCCTGCTAAACGGTTAATTTCTGCGAAAAAGGCTACTGTTTGGAATACTTCGCGAGAGGATATGTATTTTGTTTATCATGAGAGATTGAGGAAAAAAGAATATAGAAAAATAGTGAATTATATAAAAGACTCCAACTGCCATGAGATTGGCTTATTTGTTGGGGAAGATGATTGGGAGTATCCCTTTTTTGCTTTGTTTCGAAAAGAGCAGTATCCTGTTCACATAGAACATGTTTTTGTTAAAAATGCGTCTTATAAATATTCTGACTTTTTATTCTCTCCTTGCGCTGTTATTCTTAAGCGCGAAATATCTGAAATAGATAGAAAGAAGAACGAAGATTTTTTTAAGTTGAAAAAATATTATTCGGATTATTTTGAATTATATTTAAAGGAGTAAAGAATTGTTATTTTATATGAATCTTGTAAGTCTTTTATTTTCTAAGCGATAAAAATTTGTTATTTTTTAAAATGCATGTTATCTTTTGTTTAGGCCGATAAAGGTAAACCCGGGGAAACTCGGGGACACAAAGCCGACAGACCTAAATAGCGTAAGACCTAAAAGGCCCGACGGTTCCTTAAGTGGACGGGGCATACCACGAGATGTGGCGAGGCGGTTGATGAGCTAAATGGTGGCTGGGTTGCCGAAGAGCGAGGGCGGGAGATATCCGCATCTTTATCGGCTCTCTTCTTTAAAACGATAATCCCTTACATGATAAGGGATTTTTTATTTGAAAGACATCTTTTCAAAAATCCTTTTAAAAAAAATAAGCAAAAAAAATGAATTATGCTACAATACGAATTTATGAGTGAAAAATTAATGCGTGTGTATAAGAAATATGATGTGAGTCAGATCAAGCCGCATTTGATGATTTATGGCGATTTAAACGGCAGTTGCGCTAATTGTAATAATCTTAATGTGAAATTTACCGATATACAATGCCCCGAATGTAAATCTATTTTTAAATATATCGCTTTTCGCAATCCCAAGAATCATATCCCCAAAATTTATAAATTAATGGAAGAAAAGCCCGATATGCTGATTATTGATTATGATGATTATCATAAAGCCTTAGGGGATCAGAAAGCCAAGAGCATTTTTAATGATTAATCGGCCGCGTCTCATTCAAACACTGCAAAAAGTTGTTTCCTATAATTCTGAAAATCCGCCGGGAAATGAATTAGTCTTATCTCGTTTTATCGCCCAAGATATGAGATCGCTTGGGCTTGATGTGAAATTATATTCTTTTGCCAAAAATCGGCCGAATGTTATCGTCACATTAAAAGGAACATTTGAACGAGAAAAAGCGCAAAAACAAGCTCTTTTAATTACGCCGCATATTGACACTGTGCCGGCCGGAAAGGGATGGAAATATCATCCGTTAAGCGGTACTATTTCTGGCGGAAAAATTTACGGTCGAGGCACAAGTGATGATAAAGGAAATTTAGCCTCTTGTATGGAAGTCATGCGCGGTTTAGTTGAGGATAAAATAAAATTGCGTAAAGATGTGATTTTAGCCGCGACGGTTGATGAAGAAACAGGAAGCCATTATGGCATAAAACCGCTTTTGGATAAAAAAATATTACGTCCGAAAATTGCGCTTGTCTTAGATTCTGATGAAGGCGACGCGATTGTCGCTCAAAAAGGATTGATGCATATTCGGATTCAGATTTTTGGAAAAAAAGCGCATGGCGCGTATAATTGGAAAGGTGTTAATGCGATTGAAATCGCGACGAAAATTATTACGCAATTAAAACAGATGGCTTTTAAATATAAAAAACATCCTTTATTGCGGCCTCCGACGGTAAATATCGGGACGATTAAAGGCGGTGACAAGGTCAATATCGTTGCGGATTTTTGTGAGTTTTCGGTTGATATTCGTTATTTGCCTGGCATGAATCCGCGCAATATTTTAAAAGAAGTAAAACATATTATTCGGAAATATATTTCAAAATTTAAAATTCTCGTTGATGATTTACAGTTTCCGTATGAAATAAGTGCGGAAAACTCAGCTGTAAAATTGTATGTGGAAACAATCAGAAAATATGGGCTTAAAGGAAAATTAAAGGGAAGCGAAGGCGCGACCGTGATTACATTTTTTCAGGAACATAAAATTCCAGCATTTGCATCAGGCTTTAGCGCCAGCGGCACCGCGCACGCAACCGATGAATTTATTCGCATGAACACATTATATAAAGGAACAAAAGCGCTTGAGGCGTTTATTAAAGAATATGATAAGAAATAAGAACATTTTTTTATCTGCAATAATTGTTTTTATGTGCTTTTGGGTTTCGCCGACGCAAGGAGAAGAAAGAAATTTTTTTGGTGAAACGATTTCCTATCGCATAAAACAATTAGGCATGTCAGGAACCGCGACTTTAACGATTGACGGGCTCACAACGATTGAAGGCAAAGAAGCGCTGCTCATTACTTTTGTCGCTAAAGGATTTACGTTTTTTGATGAGGAAAAAATATATTTGGATCCAAAAACCTATTATCCGATTATCGTAAAACGAGATTTAGATATTTTTGGCAATAAAGAAAAAATTGTGGAATATTATGATAATGAAAAAGGTTCTGTAAAAATTATTAATTCTCAAGATCCTCATAAGCCGCGCATTATTGAAAAAGGTAAGCCTATTGAAAATATTTACGGATTTATTTATCGTCAGCGTATTAAAGGGACATTTCATATAGGAGATGAGTTTTCTGTTCAGTTTCCGACACAAGAAGTGACGATTAAAGCGGTTGATATACAAAAAATGAATGTGGCTAAGGAAGATTATGAAGTTGTTTTTATGCAAGGCAAACCACGTAATCTTAAAATTTATTTTGATATAAGCGAAAATAAAATTCCTGTTCGTCTGGAAGGCACGTTTGGTTTTGGCGGCGCGGTAATGATTATGACCGATTATAAAGAGACCAAAGACCAAAGACCAAAGACTAAAGACTAAAAAACATGAGAGATTATAGAAATATTAATGCGTATAAGCATGCTGATGAATTGGCAATTGAAGTTTATAAAACAACAAAGAATTTCCCGAAGGGAGAATCTTTCGGTCTTATATCTTAATTAAGAAGGGCGGCAGTTTCAGTTGCAGCTAATATTGTAGGAGGCTCCAGTCGTCAACATAAAAAAGATTATTTAAATTTTCTTTTTGTATCAAGAGGATCTTTATGTGAAACAGATTATTTGTTAAATTTGTCTTTTAAATTGGGTTATCTAAAAGCAAATGAGTTTGACCTATTAGATGAGAAAAGAAAGGAAGTGGCAAAAACGCTATTTGGCCTTATTGAATCTGTCAAAAAAGAAGTTTAGGTCATTGGTCGTTGGTCTTTTGTCATTAGTCTAAAAATATGTTATCTAACAAAAATGGGCGATTTGGGCAATTCGGCGGAAGATTTGTTCCCGAGACACTCATGTCTTTATTAGAAGACCTTGAGAAAGTTTATTTTTCTTTGAAGAAAGATAAAAAATTTCATGCGGAACTTGATTTCTATTTAAAAGAATTTGCCGGCCGTCCCACTAATCTTTATCATGCCAAACGCTTAAGCGCGTATTATAAAACGCTTAAAATTTATCTTAAACGCGAAGATTTGCTGCATACCGGCGCGCATAAAATCAATAATACATTAGGCCAGATTCTTGTTGCTAAACGGATGGGAAAAGCGCGTATTATCGCCGAGACTGGCGCCGGACAGCATGGTGTCGCGACCGCGGCTGTGGCCGCGCTTTTTGGCTTAAAATGCGAAGTTTATATGGGTGAAGAAGATATGAAACGTCAGGCGCTTAATGTTTATCGTATGCAATTATTCGGCGCAAAAGTTATTCCGGTTACCAGCGGATCAAAAACGCTTAAAGATGCGATGAACGAAGCGATTCGTGATTGGGTCACAAATGTTCACAATACATTTTATTTAATTGGCTCCGTCGCCGGGCCTCATCCTTATCCGACGATGGTTCGCGATTTTCAATCGGTTATTGGCCAAGAAGCGCGCGCGCAATTTTTAAAGAAAGAAAAATCCTTGCCGGATTATGTTTTAGCTTGTGTCGGAGGTGGAAGTAATGCCATGGGAATTTTTCATGCTTTTTATAATGATAAGAAAGTTAAATTTATCGGCGTTGAGGCTGCCGGACACGGATTAAATACACAACAACATTCAGCTTCTTTGCATAAAGGACATTTAGGCGTTTTGCATGGAAGTAAAAGTCAAGTATTGCAAACCTCCAACGGTCAGATAAAACTTGCGTATTCAATTGCCGCGGGGCTTGATTATCCTGGCGTTGGACCGGAACATTCTTTTTATAAGGAAAGCGGCCGCGCCCAATATGTGGCTGTAACGGATAAAGAAGCGGTTTCGGCACTTAAGCTTTTATCTAAAGTGGAAGGAATTATTCCAGCGATGGAATCCGCGCATGCGCTTAGTTATTTAGAGAAATTAGCGAAGAAGGTAAAAGATAAGGCTTCTGTGATTGTTTGTTTGTCCGGTCGTGGCGATAAAGATATGGAAACGATCAAGAATTTTATTTAGTTTTTTTGTCATCCTTGTGGATGCAGGGAACTCAGATTTGAAAAGGTTGTGGCAATAAAAGAGATTCCTGCCTGTGCAGGAATGACAGATAGGAAAATGATGAATCGCATTGATGAAAAATTTAAAGAATTAAAAGCGAAAAAAAAGAAGGCGTTTATTGCTTTTATAACAGCCGGTTATCCGGATTTAAAAACAACAAAAGAATTAGTTTTATCATTTGCTCGCGTTGGCGTTGATATTATTGAACTCGGTGTTCCGTTTTCTGATCCTTTAGCTGATGGCCCAACTATTCAAACAGCGTCTTATAAAGCGCTGCAAAAAGGCATAACATTAGAGAAAATTTTAAAATTAGTCGCTGAAATTAGGGAAATTTCTCAAATCCCGATTGTCCTTATGAGTTATTATAATCCAATTTTTTATTATGGTGAAAAACGTTTTGTTGAATGTGCGAAAAAATGCGGTGTAGATGGCGTAATTATTCCGGATTTGCCGCCGGAAGAAGCAAAAAATTTAATCGTTACAGCTAAAAAGAATGATTTTTCAACTGTGTTTTTTCTTTCGCCGACAACAAAAAAACCGCGCATAAAAAATATTGTGAATGCCTCAAGTGGTTTTATTTATTTTGTTTCAGTTTCAGGCGTGACAGGCGTACGTAATCAGTTTTCATCATCGATTAAAGGAAAAATTATCGCGGTAAAGAAAATAACAAAAAAACCGATTTGTATTGGTTTTGGTATTTCAACGCCTCAACAAGTTAAAACAATGTCGCAAATTTCTGACGGCGTTATTGTCGGAAGCGCGATTGTCAGTGAAATTTTAAAGCATGAAGGAAGAAAAGATCTTGTTCGAAAAGTTTCTTTTTTTGTCTCTCAATTAACCAGCGAATTATCCTAATCAGTATGTATCAAAAAGAAATCTTACAAAATGGTTTTCGTCTTGTAACCCATCAGATGCCTAAACGCGATAGCGTTTCTTTGGGTTTTTGGTTTGGCGTCGGAGGGCGGCATGAAACATTGTCTCAAAAAGGGCTGGCCCATGTCATAGAGCATATGGCCTTTAAGGGAAGCCGAAAATATTCATCGCGAGAAATTAAAGAGCGCGTTGAAGGCGTCGGCGGTATGCTTAATGCCTTTACGTCAGAAGAACAAACGTGTTTTTTTGCAAAAGTCCCATCAAAATTTTTAAAAGAGGCCTTTGATGTTTTGTCTGATATTTCGTTTTTTCCGCAATGGAGACAGAAGGATTTTATAAAAGAAAAATCCGTTATTATGGAAGAAATAAAAATGTATCACGATCAGCCGCAATATTTGGTTATGGAATTATTGCATAAACTTTTGTGGCCGAATAATTCTTTAGGCGCGCCTCTTGCCGGAACCGTTGATTCTGTCGCCGGGCTAACGTTAGAGGATCTTAAAAGTTTTCATCATAATTATTATCATTCCGGAAATGCTGTTTTGGTGGTGTGCGGAGATGTTTGCCATAGGGAAGTTAAAAAAATAGTAAAAAAGAAATTAGCGTCTTTAAAAAAACAAGAAGTATTGTTTTTTGATAAAGTGAATGAAGCTTTTTCCTCCCCGCGTATTCATTGTTATAAAAAAGATATCGAACAAACGCATTTGGCCATAGGGTTTCCTTCTTATGCCTATAGGGATGAGAGAAAATACGCGTTAGAACTTTTGTCTATTATTTTAGGAGAAAATATGTCGAGCCGTTTGTTTGCGCAAGTGCGCGAGAAAAAAGGGCTGGCGTATGCTATTCAATCTAAGGAAAAAACTTTTGAGGACACAGGATTTTTTGTGATACGTGCAGGGGTGGATAATAAAAAAGTTGTTGAAGCCACCGATGTTATTTTAAAAGAACTTATTAAAATAAAAGAAAAAAGCATTTCTTCCGATGAGCTTATTCGCGCGCGTGAGTATAAAATAGGACATCTCTTATTAGAAATAGAAGATACGTTAGAGCATATGTTATGGTTAGGAGAACATCTAATCTTTCGAAATAAAATAGAGTCTGTCAAAAATCTTGTAGAGAAATTTAAGAAAATAGGAAAGAAAGATATTGGCTACGTGGCGCAAGATATTTTTAAGCATAATAAACTAACTTTAGCGATTATCGGTCCTGTGGAAGAAAAAGATGAAAAGAAATTAAATGACTTTGCCTCACCCCGGGGATGGGGCAAGGGTTAGTCGATTTTTATAATTTTCGGTGTGATGAAAATAAGAAGGTCTCGGTTGGTTTTTTCTTTAGATTTATGTTTAAATAAATTCCCCACAACAGGAATGCTTCCTAAGACAGGAACTTTAGAAACAGTTTCCACCGTTTTTTCTTTTATTAGCCCGCCGATAACCAGCGTGTCATTATTTCTCACGGTTACTTTTGTAGAAGCGGATTGTGTATAAAATATGGGAATCGTCGCATCCATGCCAGAGGCGGAAGAGAAATTACGCTCGCCGACTTTTTCGCTGATTTCTGGAGTGGCTTCAAGGGTTACAAATTCATTATTATTGATTTTGGGCGTTACGTTTAAAACCACGCCATATTCCATCCAGTCAAACCCTGTAATTTCCCATTGCCCGATTTCTCCGCTGTAAGAATATTTAGGAACCGGGTCCTGGCTGACGACCTCAATTTTTGCTGGATTATTATCTAATGTCGTAATTCTTGGAGCTGAAAGCATTTTTGTGTCTTTGTCTTCAAAAAGAGCTTGCATCACAATAGAAAAATCTGAAGCATCCAAAGTCCCGAAGCTAAAAATATTGCTGATTTTTGGATCATAAGGGCCTCCGGGATAGGCTTCTATAGCTGACGGGAAATCATCCGAGAAATAACGGGTATTTTTAGATTTTTTGTTAAAAGGAAATGTTGTAGCTTTTTTAGCGCCTATGGCTGTCCCAGAGATATTCCATTTAATACCGAGATTTTTTGATGCGTCTGCGTTGGTTTCAACGACTTTGACTTCAATAAGCACTTGCGGAATTTGCTCGTCTAAAAATTCTAAGCTATTTTCAAGGATTTTTAAATTAGCCACCGTGTCTGTTGCAATAACAATATTTGTCCTTTCGTCAACGACTAATCGTCCGCGTTCTCCCAATAATTGGGTTAAAATATCTTTAACTGCTGTTACTTTCGCGAAATTAAGTTTAAAACGACGCGTTGTGATTGTTTCCTGGTCTTGTAAAAGAGGAGACGAGAGTGGATTTGGGTTCGCTTCTTTGGCCAATTCTTCTAAAGAATTGATAGTACGTTCAATCCCCATAATAGCGAGTAATGAATCATTGACCGTTACAGTATTATTTTTTTCATCAATGAGGATTTCGCCGTTTTCTGTTAAAAGTTTTGATAAGGAGTCTTTAAAATCAGCGATTTTGATATGTTTGGGTTGAAAAGAGCGCGTGACCCAGCGGCTCGAGGATGGCGTTTTTATAACATTGTCGTTATCGGACAAAGAAGACGTTCCTTGCGCCCGTCCTAAAGAAGAAAAGCAAAAGATAAAGATAATAAAAAATATTAGAAATAATTTTAAATTTTTAATAGCGCGTCCTTTTTTTAAAAAATCATTTTCATTATAGGCAGATAAAATAATGAATGCAATTATATTTCAATAAATTTTGCTAAAGGACAAAAAGTGTGGTATCTTTTTAGTGAGAGTAAAAATTGGCGTGATTATTTTTAAGAAAAATTTTGATATAAAAGGAGTTAAAATGACAAAGATAAAAGATATGGCAAAAAAAGTGAAAACGTGTGTGAAAAAGATTGGAAAAGAAGAGGATCGCGAAAGGCAAGAAGAGTAGGCTTTTTAAAATATTTGTTATTATTTTTTTATTAATTCCGGGCCGTTTTTATTTCTTACGGCTCGGATTTTTTTGCCTGTTTCTTAACTGTTGGTAGAATAAACTCTTGATCGATTATTTCATTGGAATAAACGAGTATATGTCAACGGCCGGACCTTTTAAGAAATATTTCGTCTGCTTTACCTTTGTTGCCCGTAGGAATTATTAAGGAATTCCTGCTTGAGGACAGGGAGGCAATGTAAAAATTTTAGTTTTTGATTGTTCGTAAAAATTAAAAAATAGTTTGATTTGTATACTTAAAAGAAGTATACTCCATTTTAGTAATACTAATTCGGAGGACAATGCGTAATGAAAAATCTAAAAAGAATTCTTAATATCAAACTTCCGCAAAAACAATCCGCGTTTTTATGGGGAGCTAGAAAAACAGGGAAGACAACTTATCTTAAAGAGAGATTTCCTAAAAGCATTGTATATGATTTTTTGAAAACGGATTTATTTTTTGAGATCTCAAAGAATCCTTCGCTTTTACGTGAACGATTGCTGGCACAAGATGAAACGGCCCTTAAAGAACCTATCATTCTTGATGAAGCACAGAAGGTTCCTCAAGTTCTGGATGAAGTGCATTGGTTAATAGAAAATAAAGGTTTAAGATTTGTCCTCTGTGGATCAAGCGCCAGAAAGCTTAAGAAAGGGCATGCTAATCTTTTGGGTGGCAGGGCTTGGCGATATGAATTGTTTCCTCTTGTTAGTGCGGAAATTGGAAAAATTGATTTGCTGCGTGCTTTAAATCAGGGGCTCATTGCCAGTCATTATTTAGAAGAGGAACAATCGTCTAAGAAATCTTTAGAGGCTTATTTGCAGGATTATCTACGAGAAGAGGTTTTTGCTGAAGGGTTGACACGCAACATTCCAGCTTTTTCGAGATTTTTTGATGCTTTCGGATATTCCCATGGGGAGTTAACAAACTATACTAACATTGCGCGGGAATGCGGCGTTGATTCAAAAACGGTTAAAGAATATTATCAAATTTTGGTAGACACTTTGTTGGCGGTCAGGGTGGAACCTTTTAAAAAAAGACAATCGCGGCAAGTTATTTCTAAAGCTTCAAAATATTATTTGTTTGATGTGGGCGTTGCAGGATATTTGACAAAAAGACATTTAACAGAATGTAGGGGTTCAGAGTTTGGAAAGGCGTTCGAACATTTTATTTTGATGGAAATCGTTGCGTATAAATCCTATTCAAGTAAGGGTTTTACAATAAATTTTTGGAGAACGAAATTGGGCGTTGAGGTTGATTTTGTATTGGCACAAGGCGAAGTGGCCATTGAGGTTAAAGGTTCTAACCAAATTGAAAGAAGAAATATGAACGGAGTAGAAGTTTTTGCCCAAGCCTTTAATCCTAAAAGAAGCATTATTGTCTGCAATGAAAAAGAAAAGAGATTGTGTGGAAAAATAGAAATATTACCCTGGCGGATTTTTTTAGAGCAACTCTGGGCAGGCAAAATATTGTAAATGGACCGGCCGATTAAATTTTCAGAAATTATGCTGACGCATTTCCGTTATATTTGCGCCAAGGGCGTTTTGAGGCAGCACTCTCTTTGTTAAAAGTGTCAAAATACTGTTTGGACGTCATATAGTTCAAGGATTGATGCGGATAGTCGGTATTGTAGTCGACAATACAAAAGATGTGGAAATCGAGAAATTAAATGAAGGCATTTTTTAGCGTTGGCTATTGACAAATGTGCTATTTTGAAGTATTCTTCGTTTCAGATAATGGACAATAAAAGGATTTATCTGAAATGAACAAAGAAGAGGTTATTAAACAGTTTTTAGATCAAAAAATGCTGGTTTTTTCTTTTGAGGATTTTTGCGCGTTTTATCCTCAAGAAAATCCGGAAACGATTAAGAAGTGCCTTTTTCGTCTAAAAAAAAGAGGCTGGTTGTCTTCTTTGCGTAAAGGCCTTTATGAAATAACATTTCCGCAGGATTCTAATCTTCCTGATTTATATTTAGCCAATAAAATTTACGCGCCGTCTTATGTGTCGCTTCAAACCGCATTGTCGCATTATGGCATTATTCCTGAAGTCGCTATGGCGGTAACCTCCATTACGAGTAAAACAACACGGCAATTTAAAAATAAATACGGTTTGTTTATTTACCGCGCGGTTCAGCCTAAAATGTTTTGTGGTTATCAGATTGAAAAATATAATGGTTATAATGTGTTAATTGCAGAGCCAGAAAAAGCCTTGATGGATTATATTTATTTTCAAACATTTCGAGGCCAGAAATTTGATAGAGAAGCGCATCGTATCGATATGAAAAGAGTGAAGAAGATGAATAAAAAGAAAATTCAAAATTATGCGCAGTTATTCGGGCTAAAATTAAAGGAGTCGCTTTATGCTCACATTTGAGGCTTTAAGCGAAGATGCAAAATTAAGAGGCATGCCAACGGCTAATACTCGCGGTATTTTACGGGAATATCTTCAGATTTTGATTTTAAAAGAGATGTATCAATTGCCGGCGGGCAGAAAGCTTTTCTTTACTGGTGAAACCTATTTAAGGCTGGCGCATCAAACGAAAAGATTCTCAGAAAATTTAGATTTTAATGTCAGCGCTATGAGTAAGATTGAATTTGAAAGTGTTTTACAAAAAATCCAGGCCACGCTTAAGAAAACGGGTGTTAATACAAATTTGGAATTTGAGCATTGGGGAAATCTTTTTGTGGCTGAGCTCATTTTCCCAGATATCGAGAAATTTTATGGGATCGTTTTACCTCATTCTAAAAAAGAGGGAATTGTCATTAAGGTTGAAGCAAACAATCCAAAGTGGAACATTAAAACACAAACGCTCGCCATTACAGGTTTCGGACAAATGTATCCAGTTATTTGCACGGATAAAGGCGCTTTGTTTGCTGATAAAATTGACGCTTTGTTAAAGAAAAATCGAGCAAGGCATCTTTTTGATATTATTTTTATGTTATCTAAGAAATATCCGGTTGATAGCTACGTATTAAAATCGTTGGGAATTACAGAAAATCCTTTTGATGTTATTGTTAAATGTGTCAACAGTTTTTCTATTGAAGAATTAAAGAAGCAAGCGGAATCTTTAAGGCCTTTTCTTTTTGATGAAAGAGAGGCTGATTTAATTATTAACGCTCCTGCTATTGTAAAACAGTTGCTTGAGATGGATTAACTGTATAAATAGTTTTTTTGCTTGCTTTCCGTTTAACCTTTCGACATTATATCTTTTGATGAAAACCCCGCAATTATTTTAGATTTTGTATTAGACTGTCCGTTTGAGCGCCTTTTTTAAATGATTATTTTAAAAAACAGCAGATTATAAAAAGGCCACTGTTTATCCGCATTAAAAATTCTGTTTTAATTTCTAAATTTTACTTTTTTACAATTTCCGTTTTAACTCGCAAAATATTGGAAAGATTTTATGATTTAGGGAAATTTATTTTGACGCTTGCTGGGGGGGGCAAGTGGCGCGATTTTATTCTCCGTCGGTAGAATTTAAAAAATGGCAAAGAAAACGGTTTTAAAAAAATGAATAAGGGCTTGCTTTTCTTCTATGGTATGGCATACTTATCGTAGAACAAAAATTTGGGAGTTAGAAAAAATTAATTTTAACCGTAATTTTTTTTTAAAAAAGGAGGAAAATATGGCGAAAAACGTATCGATTAAAAAAATGCTACAGGTAAGGACAATACAGTTCGGGGAGAGGTAGCAAATCCTGGTCCAGATAAAGGTTGTCATTATCTTCCGAAGATCTCTAACCCGTGTGAAACAGACGACCCAATGTATCAATAAAAAGTATATCTTAATTTTTTTAAGAAGATTATTAATTTATGCGTTTTTTAATAATCTTCTTAAAAAAAATATAATTTTAGTCGTAAAATTTGAACGATTTTGTTTCTATAAAATCATTAGTAATATCCCCACCCTTTTTTTAAAGAAATTATTAAATAAAAAAAGATATGAATTTGAATGTAAGGAGTCCTGATTGAAAATGAAATGTTCGAAAATAATTAAGCCAATGCTTTTATTCCCATTTATTGCTAATGAGAAATATTATGTTTATTTGCCTGTTTTGGGGGAAGTGTGGAATATTGATAGAAATGTTTTATATGAGGCTTTAAAACTTTTAAGTTCTTTACGTGTTGAAATGAGCGTTAGTGTTTTTAAAAAAAAATTAGTGGATAAGACAGCTGTTTCTGAACAGGATTGGAAGGGTGTTGAAGAATTGATTTTAACACTACAGACTCCTCAAAACACGAGATTTTTAAAAAGGTCTGAAATTAATAAACGATTTTATCGAGAAAAAGAAATCATTGAAAAACGATATAATGAAACGTTAAAAATATATCGTTTGGGAAAAAACAACGATGCAATTTCTGGTAAGCTTATATTAAATTTAACAGATCGTTGTAATTTTAAATGCAAATATTGTGTAGAGAGGGGAGATTTGTATTATGAACCATCTGATCGTTGCTTGGGGAAAATGACTAGGGAAATAGGTTTTAATGCTATTCAAGACTTCTTATTTCAGCGAAAAAGAAGTGTTGTTAAGGAAGTTGAGATTGTTTTTTTTGGCGGAGAACCTCTGATAGAGATGAATCTTTTAGTGGATCTTATTGAATTTGCAAAGAAAACACATAAAGGGTTATCCATGCGGCCTTGTTTAGTCCTAAAAGTTGCGACGAATGGGACATTACTAAACAAAACAAATGTTAGATATTTTGTTAAGGAAAACATTTGTTTACAAATCAGCCTTGATGGCCCTAAGGAAATACATGATAAATTTAGGCATAATATCGCGGGATTAGGCACGTTTAAGGCGGTAAGTAAAGCTGTAAGGATGCTTAAAAGAGAAGCCTTTGAAATGAGAAAGTTTGATTACTTTAGTAAATGTGTGTTTTTTATCGGGACATTTACAGATAATGCCGATAAGGAAAAAATAAAGAATTTTTTCTTACGGACACCTCTTCTTGTTTCTCTTCATGGAAAAAGGGCAATGTTTTTTTTGAACGCGATTTCTCCCTGTGGCCTGAAGGATTGTTATAGCTTTATAGAAAGAAAAACAACAGCGCTTGAGAACTATGATTCAATAAAAAAGGATATTAACTCATTGAAAGATTCAAATGTCCCAAGAGATTATAAAATAAGCATACAAAGGCGATTGAATTATTTTTGTGAAAAGAATGCTCAAAAGTTTTTGACCCCATCCCCCAGGAAAGAGCCTTGCGTATTAAGTGATAAATTGTGCAATATAGTTCAAGAAACAAAAACATTTGTAGAGTCTGATGGAACTATATATTTCTGTTCTCTTTGTAAAATTAAAGAGTTGGCCATAGGGAGTTATGCGGATAAAGGAATTGATTTTGAGAGAATTAAAATTATTATGCAAGAATATTTGCAGTTCGGTAAAAAATGTTATAGTTGTCCCATACAGCCAGTATGTTCTCTTTGTTATCGAGATGGGAATGTTAATGGTCAGAAATATTTTTTTCCGCATAAAAATTCAAAGAATTGTGTGGATAATTTTAGACGGGTTCGCGAAAATTTTTCCTTTTTTTATGGATTGATTGATGTTGTCCCCGAATTTAAGGTTTTTTATGAGAGATGGTTGAATAGGAGAAGATAGTCAGAAGCTAAAAATATTTTTCCTCTTGCTTTCCCGCTAACCTTTCGATACTATAATTCTCAATGAAAAAAACAAATTTATTTTTTACCTACCAAAAATACATTCTCCCTTATTTAGGCAAAAGCGTTCTATCTCTTGTGATTGGCACAACGGCTATGATTTTTGGTATGATAACGCCGCTGATCACGAAGGTCTCCATTGATTACGCGTATCCTAATCGAGATATTTTTCTTTTAACATTATTAATTCTTGCCGGAATTGTCCTTTTTCTTATTCGACGATTTTTTGATAGCATCGCCGGATATTTGGATATGTTTACGGATACGGACCTTGGCATAAAGTTAAAAACAAAATTTTATGATAAGCTCCAAGAGCTTTCTTTAAAATTCCACAGTGAACAGCAAGCCGGCGATTTGGTCTATCGCATGGATGATGATATTTCAACCGTTACATCCATGATCACGCAATTTATCGCGACTTCTTTGCAAACCTTAGCCCAGCTTTTCTTTTTATTATTTATCTGTTTTAAATTCGATTGGCGTTTTACGGCGCTGGCTTTAACGGGCATTCCTATTTATTTTCTGGAAACCATGGTTTTTTCGAAAAAGCGTAAAGATGTTAGAGAAAAATCTTTAAAAATTCATTCCAGCCTTCAAAGTTATCTGCAGGAACGTGTGCCTGCTATAAAAATGATTAAATCTTTAGGCCGCGAGAAATTTGAATCCACGCTTTTTAAGAATAAAATAAAAGAAGTTTTTTTTGTGACTCGTCAAAGTCATGTGGTTTCATTTTTGAATTCTTTCGCGGATTCCTTTATTAGCACTATTTGGCTCGCGATTCTTGGCTGGTATGGCGGCTATCGTGTGATTACCGGGAATTTAAGTATCGGCGAGCTTTTGGCTATTACCGCGTACGTTTCTCAAATTTACGGGCCGGTTATGCAAATCGGCGATATTTATAAATTTATGATCGAGGGCATGGTTTCGGTCAAACGTATTGATGAGGTTATTTCAGGAAAACCTGGAGTTGAAGACGCTCCCGACGCAAAAGAGCTCAAAGATGTCAAAGGCGATATTCTTTTTAAATCGGTTGATTTTAGTTATGTGCCGGAAAAACCTCTTATGAAGGATATTAATTTAGCAATTAAAGCCGGGACATCCGTAGCCCTTGTGGGCCCAAGCGGCGCGGGAAAAACAACATTTACAGATTTGATTATGCGGTTTTATGATCCGGATAAAGGCGATATTTTTATTGATGGCCATAATTTAAAAAGCATCACACAAGAATCGTTGCGTAAGGCGGTGACTATTGTTAATCAGGAAATTACAATTTTTACCGGGACAATTAAAGAAAATATTAAATATGGAAAAGAAAATGTGAGTTTTGAGGATATTGTCTCCGCGGCAAAAATGGCTAATGCCCATGAATTTATTGAAAAGCTTCCCGATGGATATGACACGATGCTCACTGAACGCGGGCGTAATTTATCCGGCGGACAAAGGCAAAGACTTACTATTGCGCGCGCGCTTATTCGTAATCCTAAAGTTTTGATTTTGGATGAGGCGACTTCCGCGCTTGATCCTGAAAGCGAAGCGCGTATTCATGATGCGATGATTAAATTTAAAGAAGGCCGCACGGTTGTTACGATTGCGCATAAACTTTCTACTATTGTTGATGCGGATGAAATAATGTTTTTTGAAAAAGGTCAGATTTCTGAACGCGGGATTTTTAATGAACTTATGGCCATGAAAGGCCGTTTCGCTCGGTTTTTTGAAGTGGAGTTTGGAAATTTCCGTCATTTTTCAGATCGTTTGTCCCAGGAAGCCTTGCGTACCAAGCGTTATAAACGGCCATGTTCTTTTATGATGGTTCAGTTGCGAGATTTGGGGTTGTTAGCTCAAAAAATAGGCGAGGAAAATTTACGCGAAGTGTCTTTACAAATAGAAGATGTGATACGTCTTTCTATTCGTGAAGTGGATTTTACGGCGAAATATCATGAAAATCGTTTTGTTGTGGGTTTGCCTGAAACTCCATCAGATGGCGCGCGTGTTGCCGCTGAGAGATTAGAAAAAAGAATCAGAGAATATTCTTTTGTAAAAAAAGATGAAGAAATAAAGGTTTCGCCTGTTATAGGCATCGCGACGATAGGAGAAGACGCTCATACCACCACAGATCTTTATGTGCGCGCGGAAAAAATGATCGAAGATAAGTTGGCAGGAGTTTAAAAATGTTCGGGAAAAAAGAATTAAAAGAAAAGAAATTATCGCTTAAGCAAAAAGGTTTTTTGGATAAAATCTTTGAAGAAGACATTCAAAAGCAAGCGAATTGCGTTGAAGTTTTAGGATGGGTAGGGCTTGTTGTCTTTGTGTTTCTTTTAGCCGTGCTCTGGACAGCCAAATTTGATGTTACTGTCCCGGCTGATCATGTTAAATTGGTTTCTTTACCGTCGGATAATAGTTTTATTCTTGAAGGTGAGATTGCAGAACTTTATGCGGCCTCGATTAAGAAAGGTCAAAAGGTTCACGTTCAAATTACTACTCATCAAAATGAAGTTTTAAAGGTCACAAGCGCTATTTCTGAAGCGTATCCTAAAACGGGAACATTAAGTTTAATTATTAAAGTCGCGCCCATGCTTGACGCTGGCAAACTTCAAGCTATTTCCAAAGAGATAAAGAATATATCTTTACGCGTCATTGTTGAACAAAAACGTCTTGTGACTCTTTTTCTCGAAAAACAAGAGTAGGTTGTTTTTTATCCTTCGCGGTTTGTAAAAGAGGAAATTTCATTTTTTCACCATTGACAAGCGAAAAAATATTCGTTACACTCATTTCAATATTTAACTTATTATAAGAAAGGAAGGACGCAGATGGAGAAATTATCATTTTATGATGTCAAGACTAAAGGAAAATTTGAAACCGATCAATATCAAGTCAAAGAAAAAGGCGGCAGATTTTTCGCCGTGGCCAAATCCCCTAAAGGCCCACATGAATGCTGGAGAGTTTTAAGCAAAGATCAAGCACAAAAGATGAAGAAGTAATTCTTTCGAGGAATTCCAGCACAAAAAATAATTATTTATTGGAAAGAGTTTTGAAGATTACCAAGTCCTCTTTAACATCAAAAAAACTTGCTGTTGTCATAGCCCAACTGGCTTTTGATAAAAAGGCGGAAGATATTGTTGTCTTGGACATGCGCAAGGTCGTGAATTTTTGCGATTATTTTGTAATTTGTTCTGGGACAAGCGACCGTCATGTCAAATCTATTGCCGATGGCATTGATCTTGGGCTTGAAGCATTAGGGGAAGCCATTCCGAAATTTAGCCGTAAAGCGCAGGAAACCGATTGGATCGTCTTAGATGTTGGAAATGTCGTGGCACACATTTTTCAAAAAGATCTAAGAGCGTTTTATAATTTGGAATATTTGTGGCAGGAAGCCAAAGTGGTTAATTTAGATAAAGACCTTTTATAAAAATGTCCCATGTTAGATGCATTAAAAACGCAATTACAAAATGTTTTAGCAGATTCTCTTAAAGATATTTTTGCGTCTGAAAATAACGTGCCAGAGGTTATATTAGAAATCCCCGCGGATAAAAACCACGGGGATTTTTCTTGTAATATCGCGCTTAAATCCGCAAAATTGCTAAAAAAATCTCCTATAGCAGTGGCAGAAAGAATCATCGCGGCTTTTCAAAAAGAGTTATCTTTAAATTTTTTAAAAAATAAAATTCAAAAAGTAGAAGTTAAGGCGCCGGGGTTTATCAATATTTTTCTCTCATCAGAAAGTTTTTATGATGTCTTAACCGCTATTGGGAAACAGAAAGATTTGTATGGCCAAACCAGTATCGGACAAGGCGAAAAAGTTCAGATAGAATTCGTGAGCGCTAATCCGACGGGGCCGTTAAGTGTCGCGCACGCGCGTCAGGCGGCTGTGGGAGACGCGCTGGGGAATATTTTAAAATTTTTAGGATTTAACGTTGATAAAGAATATTACGTCAATGACGGCGGCAATCAGATAAATATTTTAGGGCTTTCGGTGCGCGCGCGCGCTTTTCAAATTTTAGGAAAAGAAGTTGAATTTTTAGAAGATTATTATCAGGGCGAATATATTAAAGATATGGCGCGGCTTTTTATGGAGGAAAATAAAATAAAAACGCTGGCCGATCTCGAGAAAAAAACGTCGAAAGAGTTTTCCCAATGGGCGTGTGCGTATTTATTAGGCGTTATTAAAAAAGAATTGAGTGATTTTGGCGTTCATTTTGATGCCTGGAGTTATGAGTCGAAAATTTCAACGCCGGAGAAAATTGAAAAAACATTGCGAGCATTGAAATCGAAAGATTTGGTTTATGAAAAAGAAGGGGCTTGGTGGTTTCGTTCGACGAGTTTTGGCGATGATAAAGACCGCGTGGTGAAAAAAAGTGACGGGGCGTATACATATTTAGCGCCGGATATTGTGTATCATGAGAATAAATTTAACCGAGGATATTCGTGGCTCATTAATATTTGGGGGCCGGATCATCACGGCTATATTCCGCGTATTAAGGCGGCGGCGCAGGCCTTGGGAAAAAATAAGGAAGATTTGGATGTCTTAATTGTTCAGCTTGCCACTATTTATCGAAATGGCGAATTATTATCTATGTCAACCCGTCGGGGTCAATATATCAGTTTGCGCGAAGTGATGGATGAGGTCGGAGTGGATGCGGCGCGATTTTTCTTTTTGATGCGCCATATTGAAGCGCATTTGGAGTTTGATTTAGAAGTGGCTAAAAAACAAACAGCGGAAAATCCTGTTTATTATATTCAATACGCCCACGCGCGCATCCATAGCATTAATAAAAAAGCCCAAGAACAAAATATTTCTGTCGCAGAAAAAGGATTTTCGTTGCTTAAAGAAGAGGAAGAAATAACGCTGATTCGTCAATTGGGAGAATTCTCTCAGGCTCTTTCTTTTTGTTATGACCAGCTTGATCCGTATCCTTTGGTCAGCTATTTAATGGAATTAGCGATTATTTTTCATCGATTTTATGATAAACATAAAGTCATTTCTGATAATATTGCTCTATCTCAAGAGCGGTTAACTCTTGTGAATTGCGCCAGGATTGTTTTCGCCAATGGCCTGCGACTTTTGGGTCTTCAAACTCCCGAACAAATGTGATTTCCACTCTTTTCCTCACCCACCCCAGGGGTGGGGAACGGTTAAAATTTTTTAAAAAATTCTATTTTAAAAATAATACTCTTGTAGAATAACTCCATGCAAAAGATTTGGAATATGGCGCCATGTGATTTTAAAAAGGCGGCTGATTTAAGCCGTCTTTTAAATGTCCCGTCTATTATCGCGCAAATACTTATCAATCGCGGCATGGAAGATGCTGAAATCGCGAAACATTTTTTAAACGCGGACCGTAAAAATCTATTTGATCCTTTTCTCTTAAAAGATATGGATAAGGCGGTTTATCGTATTCAGGAGGCACAAAAAAATAAAGAAAAAATACTTATTTACGGCGATTATGATGTGGACGGGGTTACCTCCGCCGCCGTTTTGATAAAAACATTGCGTGCGTTAGGATTAGACGTGATTAACTATATTCCGCATCGCGTGGAAGAAGGTTATGGGCTTAATTTAGAAATTGCTTCTTTTGCAAAATCACAAGGCATTCATTTGTTGATAACCGTCGATTGTGGAATTACCGCGAATAAGGAAATCGACGCTTTAAACGCGCAAGGGATTGATGTTGTGGTCATTGATCATCATGAGCCGTCGGAGATTCTACCCAAGGCCTATGCGATTATCAATTCTAAAAGAAAAGATTGTGATTATCCGTGCAAGGATTTAGCGGCTGTAGGAACCGTCGCGAAAATGGTTCAGGCCTTGACAGGAGAAATCCCTCAAGATGTGATGAATTTTGTGGCGATGGGCACCATCGCCGATGTCGTGTCTTTAACATCGGAAAATCGTATTTTTGTCAAAGAAGGATTAAAAGGTATTGCGCAAACACAAAACTTAGGATTAAAGGCGCTTCTTCAAATTGGAAAAATTCAAGAGAAAGAGCTTTCCCCGTTTCATATCGGATTTGTTTTAGGCCCGCGGATTAATGCCGCCGGGAGAATGGATTCGGCGCAGACCGCGTTAGATCTTTTTCTGACGGATGACCCGCATAAGGCCCTTCAATTAGCCAAGCAATTAGATGGTTTCAACGCGGATCGTCAAAAAATGCAGAAAGATATTTTAGAAGAGGCCTTAAATAAAATAGAACAAGAGATGAATTTTAATCAAGAGAAGATTATTGTGATCGCGCAAGAGTCTTGGCATCGAGGAGTTTTAGGCATTGTGGCGTCAAAGATCGTTGAAAAATATTACCGTCCGGCAATTGTTATTTCTTTGGAAGATAATATCGGCACAGGTTCGGCGCGTTCTATCGACGGATTTCATTTGTTTGATGCCTTAGCCGCGTGTTCGTCTTTTTTAGAAGAATACGGCGGGCATAAAGGCGCGGCAGGTTTAACGATTAAAAAAGATAATATTGAACCGTTTAAAAAGAAAATTAATCAAATGGCGGAGGATTTTTTAGAGATCAAAAAATTATTGCCGACGGTTTTTATTGACGCGGAAATTTCATTGCGAGATATTGACATTCATTTGGCGCGTTTGATAAAGTCCCTTGAGCCGTATGGGGAAGGAAATCCCTCTCCGGTTTTTTGTTCGAGGAATTTATCGGTGATTAGCGAGCCTCAGATTTTAGGGAAGGAGACATTAAAATTTTGGGTAACCGATGGGCGTCAAACGCTTTCTGCGGTCGGCTTTGGCATGGCAAAATATAAAGAAATGTTAACGCCGGAGAATTATATTGATTTGGCGTATGAAATTATTATTGATGATTGGAATAAAACGCCAACACCCCAATTAAAATTGAAAGATATTAAATTGTCTGAAGTAGAAGAGGCGTTTTAGTATTTTTAGGCCTTTTTGATTTTTCCGGCCTGGATACAGCTGGTGCAGACATACGCTCTTTTAACCGTTCCATCGAGATTGATTTTAATCCGTTGAAGATTCGGAAGGAAACGGCGCAATGTTTTTCCTGTAATTTTTGAACCTGCACCGCCTTTTTTCTTTTCCATACCGCGTCGTTTATATTTATTGCCTGGAATAGCGCCTTTATTGCAGATAATACATGATTTAGCCATGGTTAAAATCCTTTATCAAAAAGTTAATGAAATTTTTATTTGAGATTAAAAGTATACTGAAAAAGATTTCTTTGTCAAGCCCATACTCATTGGCTTTAACCGAATCGTTGAGGGCCTTTTAAGGAGAAATATGGAAACAAATCTTTTCGAAGGTTTAAAGGTTTATCAAAAACGTGTTTTTGTGCCGGAAAACGCGGATTTAATGGACGAGCAAGTTATTAAAGAAATGTTTAACACGTTATTGCATAAACGCATAAATTTTTTCCAGGAATTTGAAGAATGGATTTTAAATCGTTCGGAATTAGAATCAGTTTTGGATCAGCACGGCGCTATTTTATATATTCGTATGACGTGCCAGACGGACGACGTGGTGCGCGCGCAGGCGTATACGCGATTTATAGAAACGATAGCCCCGGTGATAAAACCGCTTGAAGACGCGTTGAATAAAAAATATTTAGAACTTCTACAGTCGTTTCCTTTGCCTGAGCGTTATGATATTTATAGCCGAGAGATAAAAGTTGATGTGTCTTTGTTTCGAGAAGAAAATATTTCTTTGGAAAAAGAATTAGAACTTTTATCACAGGAATATCAGAAGATTTCAGGAGCTATGACCGTTTTTTTTCAAGGCGAAGAAAAAACGATGCCGCAAATGGCGACATATTTGCTTAATCCTCAGAGAAATTTACGAGAATCTGCGTGGAGGGTGACGGCTTCTCGTCGGTTACAAGATAAAGATGCATTAGAGGGGATTTTTAATAAAATGGTTTTACTCCGTCATAAAATTGCCCAGAATGCGGGATTTAAAAATTACGCGGAATATAAATTTCAGGCCCTGCATCGTTTTGATTATAACCTTGCGGATTGCAAGCAATTTCATCAAACGGTTGAAAAGAGTATCGTCCCTGTTTTAAGGAAAATGTTAGAAAAAAGAAAAGAAATCATGGGGCTTGAGGCGCTTCGTCCGTGGGATGTAGCGGTTGACGCGTTATCGCGGCCTGCTTTAAGGCCTTTTGAAAAAACCGAAGATCTGATAATCGGTTGCCAGAAGATTTTTCATCAACTCGATGAAGCGCTGGGCGCAACGTTTGAGGGCATGAGACAAGATAACCTTTTGGATCTGCAAAGCCGTAAAGGCAAGGCTCCCGGCGGATATCAGTCAACGCTACAGGAATTTCGCAAGCCGTTTATTTTTATGAATGCCGTCGGTACAGACCAAGACGTGCGCACGCTTCTTCATGAGTCGGGACACGCGTTTCACGCGCTTTTGTGCGCTGATGAGCCGTTATTGGATTATCGTCACGCTCCTATGGAGTTTTGTGAAGTAGCATCAATGAGTATGGAATTGTTGGCCGGAAATTTTTTAGGCGTTTTTTATAAAAACGCAGAAGATGTCAAAAGATCTCAAGTTGATCATTTAGAAGATTGTTTGTCTGTCTTAGCGTGGGTGGCGACGATTGACGCGTTTCAGTTTTGGATTTATGAGAATCCGGACCATTCTTTAGAAGATAGAAAAAAGGCCTGGTGTGAAATTTATCGACGGTTTAGTTCCCAAGTGGTTGATTGGTCAGACTTATCTCAAGAGGAAAATTATTTATGGCATCGGCAGTTGCATATTTTCGAAGTTCCGTTTTATTATATCGAATACGCTATCGCGCAATTAGGCGCCTTACAGATTTGGCTTAATGCTAAAAAAGATTTCAAAAAAACGATGCGTCAATATAAAGAGGCGTTGTCTTTAGGTGGTTCGCAAAAATTACCCGAACTGTTTGAAAAGGCAGGTATTGTTTTTGATTTTTCAGAAAGAACGATTAAGCCGCTTGCCACTCTTTTAGAAAAAGAAATCGGCTTATAAAAATTTTTATAAAAAAAATAAGGATTTTTTTAGCCAAGCCAATCTTCTGTGTTATAATGACAAAAAATAAATATAAAAGATAAAAATCTTTTTAAGAAAGGCGGGAATTATGAAATCTGTTAAATATCTATTAATAGTATTATTTTTATTGTGCGTCATTCCAGCTTTTGCCCTTAAAGGTGTTTTAGCGACAGAGGAAGATATGACGGCCCTTAAAAAAGATATTTTGGCGGGTAATATCCAGGCCGGGAAAACTCGTTTAAGCGAGATTCAGGAAAAATACGGAGAAGCCGCGAGTATTAAAGAAACAGATAAAACGATTATTTATGATTATAACGGCAATTTGAAAATAGAATTTGAGAAAAAATGTTATATGCGCAAATGGGAATATGATTATTCCCAACCGCAGCAATATCGTAACACCACTGAAATTAAACAGCTTCGAAAAGATTTGGCGGCTGAAAGAGTCGCCGGAGAGTATGTTGAGTTTAATGAAAAAATTGTTAAGGATTATAAAAAGCCAACAGCCGCTTTTGAAAAATTCGGTGATGGAGAGCTTTCGATTTATTATTATGGGGAGCTTAAGTTGACTTTTGAGAATGTGTACGCGGTAAAAAAGTGGGAAGGCAAAGAATTGGATAAATTGGAAACGGGTGTTTTGACATCTTCCTCAGCGGTTTTATCCACAGCAGAGAAAAAATGATTTATTCATATTCTCTTTTAACCTTTTCCCCACCCCGGGGGTGAGGGAAGGTTAAAAGAAAGCCAGCATGATATTTCATAAAGATAGATATAAGAAAAAAGTCGTTATTGCCGAAGGCCAATTTATTCGTTTTGTTAAAAGAGGCCATTGGGAATATTTTGAGCGTAATAATTGCGGCGGCATGGTGATTATTTTGGCCATGACCAAGAAGCAAGAAGTTTTATTTGTCGAGCAATACCGTCCGCCGGTGGATAATGTGGTCATTGAATTTCCTGCCGGGTTAGTTAAAGATAAAAAGAAAAAAGAATCTTTTGTTCAAGCGGCGCGTCGTGAATTATTAGAAGAAACAGGTTATCACGCTAAAAAGATAAAGAAAATCCTTTATGGCCCGGCCTCAAGCGGCATGATGTCAGATATGTTGACGGTTATGATGGCGTTTGATTTGAAAAAAGTAAACGGCGGTGGCGGAGATGAAAGCGAAGATATCAAAGTGCATCAAATTCCTTTTTTTAAAGTTGAGAAATGGCTTGAAGCTATGCGAAAGAAAGGTAAGCTCGTGAGCCCGCGTATTTACGCTGGACTTTATCTTTTGGCAAAATATAATAAACTTAAATAACCTTTCCTCACCCCGGGGGTGGGGGAAGGGTAAGGTAAATTAAAAACGAAGGAGACAACAATGGTTTCATACAAACAATTAGGTTTTGTTAACACCAAAGAAATGTTCGCTAAAGCATTTAAAGGCCAATACGCTATTCCCGCCTATAATTTTAATAATATGGAACAAATTCAGGCGATTATTACGGCCTGTGTGGAAACGCAATCGCCGGTTATTTTGCAGGTTTCCAGCGGCGCGCGTAAATACGCGAATCAAGTCCTTTTGCAATATATGGGGCAAGGCGCGATAGAGATGATGAAGGCTTACGCTAAAGAAAAAGGATTGAAAGAAATTCCTATCGCGCTTCATTTGGATCACGGCGACACCTTTGAATTATGCAAATCCTGTATTGAAACAGGTTTTTCATCCGTTATGATTGACGGCTCGCATCATTCTTTTAATGATAATATTGCCTTAACCAAAAAAGTGGTTGAATACGCGCATCAACATGATGTCACGGTTGAAGGCGAGCTTGGCGTTTTAGCCGGGATTGAAGATGAGGTTTCTTCCGCCGTTTCTCATTATACAAAGCCCGAAGAAGTCATTGAATTTGTCAGTAAAACCGGCGTTGATTCTTTGGCGATTTCAATTGGAACATCCCACGGCGCAAATAAATTTAAACCAGAACAATGCACGAAAAATGCGGATGGTGTTTTAGTTCCGCCGCCTTTACGTTTTGATATTTTAGAAGAAATTGAAAAGAAAATTCCGGGATTTCCTATTGTCCTTCATGGATCTTCTTCTGTTCCGGTTGACGCTGTTAAAATGATTAATTCAAATGGCGGAGCGCTTAAAGATTCTATCGGTATTCCTGAAGAACAACTTCGACGCGCGGCAAAATCTGCAGTGTGTAAAGTAAATATTGACTCCGACGGACGGCTTTGGATGACAGCCGCGATACGAAAAGTATTTGTTGAGAAACCAGCGGAATTTGACCCGAGAAAATATTTAGGCCCGGCAAGGGATGCATTGGTCATGATGTATAAACATAAAAATCAAAATGTTTTGGGTTCAGCAGGCAAAGCGTAAAGTTTTTTGGATTATTGGGCGGACCGTTTTGGAAACGGTCCCTACGAGAAAAAGAAGGGAAAACTTTTTGTTTTTTGTAGGGCGCGATTCTCCGGGTTTGTCATTCCCGCATGCTTTAGGCGGGAATCCAGGTGGGAGTCATGGATCCCCGACAAAAGATTTCGGGGATGACAGTTTTATGGAAGCCAGGAATGACATTTAAAAAAATATAAAAAAAGGATAAAAAAAATGAAAAAAAATATAAATTTGCTTTTGTTCTTCTTTTTTATTTTTTTCGCAACATTATCTTTTGCTGGTTCGGTTTCTTTAACCACGTATTATCCTGCGCCGTTTGGTAATTATGACACGCTCCGCCTTGTGCCGCGAAGTGCTCCAGCGTGTCATGGGGATGGGGCTAATAGAGGGATTATGTATTTTGATACAACGACGGATAGTTTTAATATTTGTGGAGCTGTTTATAATTTTGATACAGGAGCTAAATCGATTGTTTGGACGCCTGTTGAACAGTTTTGGCAACGAAACCTCTCCTATCCTTATGCGATTATTGCATCTGGACATGAGGGTATTCCTGTTAAAAAGCTTATGGTTGGAATAAGGACAAAAGAACCTCGAGGGATTCTTGATGTGAATGGCGGGAGTGCAGTCGATACTGATGGAGATGTAGAATCTATTTATCTTGAGGCTGAAAGCACATCTGCGGCCGTTGAAGGAGGAAGGATTTATTTTATACCAGGGAGTGCCCC
>JAKQLT010000011.1 GCA_029567025.1 Candidatus Omnitrophota bacterium
GTGCCTTATTATGGTCCGCAGCAACCCCCTCATCCTTGTCATCCATTCCCCCCATGCAATCCGCCTTGCGGAGGTGGTCAGCAACACCCCTTATAAGATGATCGGATTTATGGTTTTAAAAATAGAGGGAAAAACAAAAAGGAGCATTGAAACCTTCAATGCTCCTTTTTTCTAGCGCATTACTCTTTAGTGGACCTAGTGAGATTCGAACTCACGACCTTCTCAATGCCATTGAGACGCGCTCCCAACTGCGCTATAGGCCCGTTTGATGATTATACCTTCCTATTTGGAGCCTCGCCTAAAGTGGACCTGGGGGGATTCGAACCCCCGACCTCTTCAGTGCGATTGAAGCGCGCTCCCAACTGCGCTACAGGCCCCGGTTTCTGAAGGCTGTGTTATTTTATAACGGAGCGTTATCTGTGTCAAGGTCATTCAGTATTTAGAGTATGTGATTATCAAAAGTGAAACTTGTGAAGCTACTACAAACGAATTGTAAAAGAACCGAAGCAAAATATTTTATGACACTCCGTTCAAAAAAATAAATTTTTATTATAGATATCTCAAATATTTTATTTATAATGTTTTCCGATTAAAATCAAGTCGATCAGCCAAAGAATATAAGGAGCAGACAAGATATATCCTTTAGCAGTAATCCAAATTGATGGAAGAAATGTCGTAAATAAAAAATAAAGAATCGGCATTAATACGGCGGAAATCAGAAGAAAAAAACGCCCGCTACGTAAAATGTAAGGCCAATTTTTATTATTAAAATTAATTCCTATCATATTCATGCGAAATATTCCGTCGCTATATGTATGAATTTTATTTTCATCGTAATAAGTCGGCAATTTTTCCTTTGCAAAAAAACAAATCCAACCGCCAAAAAAAAGGCAAAGAATTTCAAAAGTTAAAATATTATCTGTTATGTCTTTTCTTGAATATCCATGAAAGCGAAGAAAAGTAAGTTCCAATATAACAATACAAATACATGACACATAGATATAAATTCGCTTTTGGCGATGT
>JAKQLT010000015.1 GCA_029567025.1 Candidatus Omnitrophota bacterium
CAACTGTTGAAGCGACAGCTTGATTAGAAGCCTGTAAAAGCGCATCCGCTCTTACCTTCTCTTTATTTAAAGCCAATTCTCCAAAGGCCTCAAACGTCCCACTAGCACTGTCACGAGAAACAACAACAATCTTTTCATACGGGCCACCGACTTCACTCCAATTAGAAATCTTACCCGTATAAATATCTTTCAATTGCTTTTTCGTTAAAGCCGTGACGCTATTAGATGGATGAACAATAACCGCAATGCCATCCATCGCGATAACATGGGCTTTTGGTGTTCGGCCATTAGAAACAGCTTTATCAAGTTCTGATTCTTTAATAGGACGCGACGATTGGCCAATATCACAACTGCCATCGATTAAACAAGCTATCCCAACTCCTGAACCGCCGCCACGAACAGAAATATTAGCTTTGGAATTATTATTCATAAATTCTTCCGCGGCTTTTTGCGAAATAGGCAAAACCGTTGTTGATCCAGCAACAACGATCTTGTCCGCAAAAGACGGAACAGCCAATCCAAAGATCAGCAAAACGACAAAAAATAATTTATTAATTAATCTCATTTTTTCTCTCCTTCTTTGTTACTTCTTAATAAAACTATAACTACTTTTTGTGACAATTATGTGACAGAAACGTGACAACCTATAAAACTTTATTGATTTTAAAATTTCATATTCCAATCAACTTGAATCAGATGTTCTTTTGTTGGTTTAGCTGCCATCGTCCAACCTTGATAATAATCAAAACTTAAAAACGTATTCTTGCCAAGCCCATATTGTAAAATAGCTTCATGGGCTCTTATTCCTGTTTTTCCACCGACACGATCGGAATCAGGTAATATGTCTAAGATCGCATCTTTTTGCAAATACGCATAACTATAAATAAACTGCCAATCACCTTTATTTTCTATTTTTTCAGCGCCTAATTTCATACCGCCTATGGCACCGGTTCCATTCTTTGAAACTTTTCTATTATCCACATATTCTCCAAAGAAACTAATTTGAGGAACATCTAAAAAACTGATATCCATCCATTTAAAAGGCTCTTTAATTTTTAATTCAGCGGCCGGAACAATAGTCATGAACTCTTTAGTTAATAATCCTTGACTACCATTATTAGAATTGGTGCTTGTTGTTCCATCTAATTTAACGCCTTTAACATTACCGCCCACATAATAAGAAATAGCACCTTTTAATGAAATTGTTTCTGTCATTTTAAGGTTTGCCCCGCCTTGTCCCACATAAAGCATTGGATCATCACTGGAACTACTCGCAGGTGTAGAACTATGAATTTCATCTAAGATTAAAGCACCGACATTAGCGAAAAGATCAACACTCGAATTCAAACTTTTTTGAAACTTAAACGCTCCACCTTCAGGATTAATATCTGTATCCCAAATCAAATCGGCTGGTTCCCAAAATGGATTTTTAAATTTACCGCCAACAAAAGAAGCCCAAGATAACGGCGCATATTCCAAATAGGCGTAATCTAATGTGATCGGATGTTTGGAAAAACCATTGCCTAAAGTCTGATTCGTTGAACGAGAATGATCTTTATCAATGGATGTCGCATCATCTTTTCCTGTGGCTAAGCCAATCCCCACCTTGATTTTCTCATTCACTTTAGAATCAACGCCTAAACGCACACGAACACGTCCTCTATTTTGATGATTACGGCTTTTGTCTTCCTTATGATCATGTTGAAACCGAAGACGAAAATCGCCTTTCATCTTAATATTTTGAACCCAAGACGGAACAGAACTGGATTTTCCTTGCGCCAAATCCAATTTGACTTGTTCTTTGGTTTCTGTAGCGATTTGTTGCGCTTCACCAGCGGTTAAAACGCCCTTTTGAACTAATTTTTCAAGCAAAAGGTCTATTTCTCCTGCTTGAGCTATAATCGCAGTTGACATAAAAATCGCGATGACAACCGCTATGAATATAAAAAATTTTTTCATTTTTTTCTCCCTTGATTAATCATTTAAACACTTTCTATAAACCTTCTAATCTGACGAATAGCCAATTCTGATTTCCGGATAGATTCTTGGATATACTCGTCATGATAATTATTTATTCTTTCAATGGTGTTAAATATTTCTTCTAATCGGATTATTTCTGATTTAATCCATTTTGAGACCAGCTCGACATCTGTTTGAGTTGGTTTGGCTAAACAGCCACTGACCATGGTTCACCTCCTTTCTATAAAAGAATCATAAAAAGAAACGGTGACCGCTTAATGGCGAAAACGTGACAAAAAAGTGAAATAAGAGATTTTAAAGAGGCTGGTCTAATTATGAAGAAAAATTTATGCTTGGGGAAGAGTGAATTGAAACGTGGTTCCTTGCTCTAATTGGCTCTGGACAGAGACATCACCACCGTGGGCTTGAATGATATGTTTGACGATCGCTAAACCTAATCCTGTTCCGCCTAAATCATAAGATCGCGCTTTATCAACACGATAAAAACGTTCAAAAATCCTTGGCAGATCTTTTTCAGGGATTCCTTCCCCTGTATCTGCAACAGACACAAGAATCATATTATTTTTCTGATTTTGCGCAGAAATCATAATAGAACCACTTTGTTTATTATATTTAACAGCATTATCCATCAAATTAAACAGAACTTGGGAAAGACTTTTTTTATCGGCACGGACTTTAGAAAAATCATTACTAATAAAATTCTTAACACTAATACCTTTTTTTTGAATCTGCGGTGATAATGTTTGTATGGTTTGGTCTGCTAAATCTTTAAGATTAACAGCAGTAAACTCTAATTCTATCTTCCCGGACTCAATACGGGCAAGATCCAAAAGGTCATTAATTAAATTTGCTAATCGGTTCACGTCATTATGAATGATCTCTAAAAATTCTTTAGCATGCGTTTTATCATCTAAAGCGCCATCTAACAAAGTTTCCGCATATCCTTTAATTGTTGAAATAGGCGTTCGTAACTCATGCGATACATTCGCGACAAAATCTTGACGGACTTTTTCTAAACGACGCAATTCTGTAATATCATGAAACACCAATACCGCTCCATCATTTTTTCCTTCTCTTATAATAGGCGTGGCGTGAATCCATAAAATTTTCTCCTCTGGTAAAAAAACGGAAACTTGACGGCTTTCAACGCCTTGTTTCTTTCCTAATACCTTATCCACCAATTCTTGAACTTGAACATTACGGACAATCTCTAACGGCCTACACCCCATAGGATTCTGTTGAATATGAAATAATTTTTTCAAAGAATCATTGATCAAAACAATCTCGCCCCGAGGATCAACCACCAAAAGCCCATCAAACATGCTCATTAAAATTGTTTCTAATTTTGATTTATGCGATAAGACATCCTCCATCCGAGCTTTAATCTGATCTGACATTTCATTAATAGACCGAGAAAGGTCTTGAATTTCATCATTCGTCTGAAGCAAAATATGATGCGTGAAATGCCCTTGGGCAATGCCTTTAGTCACAGCGGATAATTCACGAATAGATTTCGATAAAAAAGCCGAAGACAAAAAGCTTAATAACAAAGCTAAAACAAGCGCGCCGCCAAAGGCCGTGACCATCGTCTTTTTTAATTTTTCGTCGATCATCGCTATATCAGACAAAGGCACCGATAACCGGATAAACCCTTGAAAACGCTCATTCGACAAAAAACGCGCCATATAAAGCATATCAATATTGATAGTTTTACTATAACGCCGATTCATTCCGTGACTTGTTTCAATGGCCTGCTGAATTTCAGGCCGATACAAATGATTCTCAACCTTTCTTATTTCTTCTATACCAAGCTGTGAATCGCCTAAAACAACACCGTCATCACGAATAATTGTCACACGCAAACTCAAATCTTTTCCTAAACTGTCCGCAATTGCGTCAACCTGTTCTATAGAATCGTCCAGCGGATATATTTGATTAATATAATGCGTGGCCAGATTTAATTCTTTAGATAAATGCGATTGAATGCTCTCATAGGCCTGCTGGGAAAGTTGTCGCGTAAGATCATCATAAACAAGCGTCAAAACAAGTCCAAGAATAAAAAAAATGATAATAAAAATCTTCGTACGAATGCTTAAACGAATCATTCGTCCTCCTCAAACTTATAGCCATAACCACGAATCGTATGAATATACTTGCCACAAGGCCCTAATTTCTGACGCAATCTTTTAACATGTGTATCGACAGTCCTTGTTGTAATATCCGCTTGAATATCCCAGACATCATCTAAAAGTTGTTCCCGCGATTGAACGCGGCCGGATTTCTGCATAAGAATTACCAACAATTTAAATTCCATAGCTGTTAGAAAAATTTCTTTCTTCCCTATCGTCACCTTATGACGCGGAATATCAACCGTCAAATCCTCAATGGTCAAAATATCTTTGGAAGACTCAATTTTTTTATGTTGAAACCTTTTTAAAATAGCTTTGACTCTTAAAACAAGTTCGCGCGGACTAAAAGGCTTTACAATGTAATCATCAGCCCCAAGCTCAAAACCAATGATGCGATCAACTTCTTCCCCTTTAGCTGTAAGCATTATGACGGGAATACCTTTCCACGCAGAATCGGAACGAATTTTTTTACAAACATCAAATCCGTCCATTTTGGGAAGCATAACGTCAAGAATGATAAGATCAATAGCTTCTCGATCAAGTGTTTCAAAAGCCTGCTCGCCAGTAATGACAGCAGTAACGTCATAACCGGCCTTTTCTAAAGAATATTTTATCAATTTGGAAATATTCTTATCATCTTCAACAATTAAAATACGGGACATATATTTTTATCCTTTTGTGGTCGATAATATCACATATTTTCTTTTTAAACAATACTAAAGGACTGTGACAAACGCGTGACAATTAAGCAAAATATCAGCAAATAAAAAAGGAATGGGCTAAATCCTATAACCCATTCCTTTTTAACCTTTACCCCACATCGGGGGTGGGTCATGATAAAAATTATTTTACGGTATCCATGTATTCAATAAACTCAACGACTTTCGCTGAATATCCCATCTCATTATCATACCAAGAAACCACTTTAACGAAATTAGGATTAAGCATAATTCCGGCTTTCGCATCAAAAATCGATGTGCGAAAATCACCTAAAAAGTCGGTCGAAACGACTTCATCTTCTGTATACCCTAAAATACCTTTGAGTTCTCCTTCGGAAGCTCTCTTCATAGCCGCGCAAATTTCTTCATAAGTCGTGGCTTTTTCAAGCCGGCAGGTCAAATCAACAACTGAGACATCAGGAGTAGGAACACGAAACGCCATACCTGTTAATTTTCCTTTCAAGGAAGGAATGACTTTTGTAACCGCTTTTGCCGCGCCGGTTGAAGAAGGAATAATATTTTGAGCCGCACCGCGTCCGCCTCGCCAATCTTTAGCTGATGGACCATCGACTGTTTTTTGAGTCGCAGTTGTCGCGTGAACAGTTGTCATCAAACCTTCTACCATCGTAAAATTATCATTTAACACTTTAGCGATAGGAGCTAAACAGTTGGTTGTACAAGACGCATTAGAAATAAAGGTCAAGTCTTTTTTATAGCTAGTATGATTGACTCCCATAACGAACATCGGTGTATCATCTTTTGGTGGAGCGGAAAAAATAACTTTCTTAGCGCCGGCGGCTACATGGCCTTTGGCCTTTTCTTGATCTAAAAATAATCCAGTTGATTCAACAACATAATCGGCGCCGACATCACTCCATTTTAAATTAGCGGGATCTTTTTCGGCTGTAACACGAATGGCTTTGCCATTTACCACCAACTTGCCATCTTTAACTTCCACAGTTCCTTTAAATTTTCCATGTGTTGAATCATATTTCAACATATATGCCATATAATTGACGTCAATAATATCATTAATGCCGACGACTTCGATGTTTGGTTTACCGACAGCGACACGAAAAACAAATCGTCCGATACGGCCAAATCCATTAATTCCGATTTTAATCATACGTTCCTCCATTTCTTATTAACATTAAAAATTAAAATGTTTTTTTCTTAAAATTCTTGTCGATGTTTATTTACATTATACATGGCTTCAAAAAATGTCAAGCGGATAATTCCTCTATTTTTTCAACCCTCACAAATAGCACGTCGTATATTAAAACACTTTATAGATAATATTATTTTTCCCTTTATTTTTAACTTCATACATTACAGTGTCCGCCATTAAAATCATATCATCCACAGATAAAGAACAATTCTGATATGTCGCGACGCCAACACTTAAGGTAACAAAACTTATCTCATTTTTAACCATGACAATAAAATTTTCACCTATGCGCGATAAAATACTCTGTGCCTGTTCTTTGCTTGTTTCCGGTAATAATAAAGCAAATTCATCGCCACCCATACGTGCCACAACATCATAAACTCGAATACTTTTTTGTATCGCTTTTGCGGTTAAACGCAATAATTCATCTCCTTTGCTATGCCCAAAACGATCATTAACTTGTTTAAAATTATCGACATCAATATACACTAATGTTAATGGCTGATTAAACCGCAAGGCATGCGCGCGAGACATGGTTAATTGTTGCAAAAAACTTCTCAAATTTAAAATCTGCGTTAAAGGATCGATCAAGGCTAATTGCTGATGATATTCTTTTTCTTTCCGCATCTGGGAAGCCAAATAAATAATGATCGAAAAAAAACCGAAACGCATCAAAGAATTCCACAAAGGAATTAGCCAAAAGGAATACTGATGACCTGACGTTAAATCTGCTATCAACCAAATCACGCTACTCAAAAAAGCTATGATAAATGTTTTTAAAACGGTGTCATAAGAAAAAACAAAAAGGATGGATAATAAATAAAAAATAGAAAAAGAAATCTCATAGCCCAAAACGTGATCAAGCACGCCTAATAAAATGCTCATCAAACAGGCTAAAGGAAATATAAAACTTTTTTTTATTTTCATAATATGTCTCTTTTTAAAAAGAATTATTTACTTTTATATCATGCCCCATGCTAAAGCTATGTGCGTCCATAGCTTTAGCATTTTCCCAATGAACACGCTTAATCAGTAACGCGTCTTTTCCCGTCTGAACCAAAATACCTTTTTTAGAAATTTCTATAATTTCGCCTGCCTTATTTTTATCAAAAAAATCGCCGTTTATCACTTCTGACAACAAAATTTTAAGTGCCTTCCCTTTATAAAATGTATAGGCGTACGGCCAAGGCTGAAGCCCGCGAATTTTATTATGAATCACACGCGCCGGCAACGCCCAATCAATCAAGCCCATTTCTTTCGTTAGCTTAGGCGCTTTTGTCGCTTGTTTTTCATCTTGAGAGATAAATGCTGTTTTGCCTTCCGCTAATAAATCAATCGCTTTTTTAAGTAACTTTCCGCCGAGTCCCATAATACGCGTGCGTAAAGTAACAGCGGTATCATCCTCTTCTATTTTTACTTTTTCCTGAATAACAATATCGCCTGCGTCTAAAGACGTATTAAGACGAATAATAGAAATGGCGGTTTCTTTTTCTCCCTGAATAATCGCCCAATTCATCGGCGCCGCACCGCGATATTGCGGCAAAAGCGACGGATGAACATTGAGTGCACCCAGACGAGGAATTTCCAAAACGTCCTTAGGCAATAAATGGCCATAAGAAATAACAACAAAAACATCCGCTTGAAAACCTTTTAAAATCTCAACAACTTTTTCGTCTTTCAATGTTTCCGGCTGAAAAACTTTAATATTATTTTTTAAAGCGAACTCTTTGACCGGCGAGAAAATAATCTTCATCCCTCGACCCTTGGGACGATCGGGCTGGGTCACGCAAGCGACAATATGATACCTATCACTCACTAAACTCTTTAAATGGGCTAAAGCAAAATCATCACTGCCGAAAAAAACAATTTTCATCATTTTAAACAAACCCTTTTTGATCATCCTTTACGGATCAACATTGATAGTTACAACTAAATCTTTACGTCTTTTAAAACAGTTTAGCGCCTTTTTCGCCAACTTTAAATTATTTTTTGCGGATTTACTTTTTAAAACAATCGTAAAACGATATTTATCACGCAGTTTTGGAACAACATCCGGATGCGGATCAGAGATATCGATGGATGATGATGCTTCTATTTTTAAAAGATCATATATTTTTTTAGTCTGTTCAAAAACAAAATCTTCGTTTTTTCCGCGCACCATCATTGAAAGCAAATGTTTACTCGGCGGAAAACCCAATTCTTTTCGCAACATTAATTCTTTTTTATAAAATCCTTCGAAATCCATTTTCTCTAAATTATGAAGAACATATTCATTCCGCAAAGTTGTCTGCACCAATAATTTTTCTTTGGCCATCTGCCGTAGTAAAACTAAAAGCGAAAAAAGTTTATTGGCACAACGAAAATCAAAACGATTCAATTGCGCATCAAAGTCAATCAAAGCGATCACATCAAAAACAACCGAACTCTGCATTTTTGTAATAGCCTGTGTCGCAATAATGATATTAGATTCTTGGGGGAATCGTTCAGAATCACGATCATAACGGCCGACTTTAGCTTGTGGATAAACACGCGCGACTTCACTTTCTAATTTTTCAATTCCACCGCCGCTGGAATGCAAATATGCGGCTTTACACGATGGACACATTTTGGGCAATTCTTGTTCTTCTCCACAATGACGGCAAACAAGCTTTTTCTTTGCATAGCGATACGTCATAGAAACATCACAACGGGAACAACGCATGATAAAACCACACGAACAACGCGTTGTCGTCGTAAATCCTTTGCGATTCATTACTAAAACAATTCGTTTATTTTGCTCTAAAGATTGATAAATCAAATTTTGAAGCGGAAAAGATAAAAATGTAGCTTTCTGGGATTTATAATTACTCATATCAATAAGCTGAAACGCGCTGTATTTTTCAGGGAAAAACCTTATCATTTCCCATTTTTTCTCTTTGGCGTATTGATAAGTCTCAATCGATGGACAGACGCTACTGAAGATAACTTGAGCGCCTTCTATTTGAAAACGGAATTCCGCTACTTTTTGCATCCGTAAAAAAGGCGTCTGTTCTTGTTTATAAACCATATTTTCTTCTTCATAAATAACAATCAATCCCAAATGCGGCATTGGCGCAAAAACAGCGGATAATGTTCCCAAAACAATACACGGCGTTCCTTTTTTAATTTCAAGCCAGCTTTCCAATTCTTGTTTAGGCGTTAATTTTTTATCAAGAATGAAAATCGGGACATGAAAAACTTCTTTGATCTTTAATTCCATCTGTTCAATGAATTCTACCGACGGCATTAAAAAAACCGCGCTTTTCCCAGCCTCTAAAACTTTTTTCGTCTTTTCAAAAATAAATTCCCATGATTTCTGCAAAGTCACATCATGCAGAAGAAAACATTTTGGTTCTTGAGAAAAATCTTTTGTATCCCCAAAAGACACGGCAGGAATATCCACCCTTTGACTTTTACGTAACGCATTGGGTAAATACGAAAAAATCGCCTCGCCTTGCGAACATCCATAATAATCACTTAACTGCTCGCATAATTTCAAAATTTCTGAGCTGACAGAAGGATTGGTATCAAGAATATCTATAATCGGATTGAGTTTAAAAAACCGGCTTTTATCTTTAAATCCCACCACAACGCCAACGGTTTCTCGACGATTAAAAAGGACTTTGACACGCTTGCCAATAGCTATTTTGTCTTGAAATGTCGCACCTATGGCATAATCAAAGGAGCTTTCTAAAGGAAGATCAACGACAACTTGAGCAATTTTTGGGGGGGGCATATTTCATCCATTAAAAATTAAAAATTAAAAAACACCTATTTATATAACATAGAGTAACGTAAGAGGAAAGTGATATTATTAAGCTCTTTTTTTAACAGCTTCTATCCAATGAGTTTAATAATATCTTTAACCGCATTCGGACGGGCGATGTCTTTGATTCTCTTCATCGTAGTTAAAAATTGATCGCGGGAAGATTTAAGGTCCTGAACATGCTTAATAATCTCATCAACCGTAAACCCTTTTAATCCTATACCATATTCGGCCAATACTTTGATATTATTCGTTTCTTGGCCGGGAATAGCGCTAAAAAATATCATAGGAAGCTGGCTCACTAAACATTCTGAAATCGATAATCCACCCGGCTTTGTCACCATAACATCGGAAACCGCCATGAGTTCATGCATATTATCCACATAAGCCAATGGCTTAATAAGCGTGTTTTTCTTTGCTTCCAGACGTTTAAATAATTCTTTATTATGCCCGCAAACAACGACAATTTGCGTTTGTGCGTCATTTAATCCGGCAATAATATCTTCAATAGGCCCAATACCAAAAGAACCCGTCGCCGCAAGAACCGTAAAAACATTTTCTTGTAATCCTAATTTCCGTTTTAAATCGCTCACATCAACTGATTTGCCAAACTTCTCATCCGTCGGGATTCCTGTCACATGAATTTTTTCTTCACTGATGCCTAATGACATAACTTTATTTTTTGTCCAATCGGTTGCTACCGCATACGCATCAATACCTTCTGATATCCAAATCCGATGAGCATCATAATCCGTAATAACAGTTATCAATTTAGATTTAATAAGTCCTTTCCTTTTTAAAGCGGACGCTATTTCCGTCGGCATAAAATGCGTAGAAATGACACAGTCATACTGTCCTTCAATAAGAAGCTTATGAAATTTCCCGACATTAAGCGCATTATAAAGACGACGCGCCCAACGGACTAAAGGTTGTAAAAATGGAACATCTAACAATCCAAAAAAGAAAGCCCAGACTTGAGGAAATTTAGAAATTAATAAAAAATAAGTTTTTCGATAAAGGCTTTTAAAAAGCGGGCTAGAATAATCAAGGATATCAAGCAAAGAAACATCATAGGGCGTGTGATTTTTAAGCCCGTGGAGAATGGCTTCAGCGGCTTTTTGATGGCCAGCGCCAGCCGTAGCATGAACGATAAGGACTCTTACCATAGGTATCCTTTCGCTTCCCTCACCCCTGAGGTGGGGACAAGGTTATTTACGTTTAAAAGCCATGACAGTCCCATTGCGTTTCGAATAAGGCAAATGGACTTTTTTCTTTTTTCCCGGAATAATAATTTGCGTGACCGCCTCAAAAAGATCTTTAACAATAAAATCCGGTTTCACAACCCACGCGCGCATATGGCGGCCATCTTCACGCCCAGAGAGAGAAAAAATCGTGGTGCATCCGGCGTTAAATCCCGCAACAATGTCGCCTTCCGTATCTCCAACAAAATATGTGTTTTTCGCATAACGAATTGTTTTGCCAAACATCCCTAACGCTTGTCGAATAGAACCCGTTTCAGGTTTGCGGCAATCACATCCTTCATCGGAACGATGCGTGCAATAAAAAGCTCGCCGAATCTTTCCACCAACAGCCTCGACTTGTTCTATCATTTTAGCGTGGATTTCATCCAATCGTTCTTGAGAGTAAATGCCTTTTCCCACTCCGGCTTGATTCGAAACAATAAAAATTTCAAAACCATTTTCCGTTAATAATTTAAGCGCGTCCAAAACCCCGGGAATAAAACGAAAACCTTTTAAAGATGTGACATATTTCCCGTTTCCTGGAAATTCATTAATAACGCCGTCTCTATCGAGAAAAACCGCTTTAAGCATTTTGACTTTTCCTTTTCATCTCCCAATACTTCGCATAACTCATTATCTGATAAAGCGACGCGAAAAACGCGAACATAAAACCAATAAACCCGTCTTTATAACCCTTTTTTCTCAGATAAGCCCGAGGGAAACGATCCAAAGCCCGCCAAAGAGTCTTTCCAAAAAAAAATTCTTTGTTAGACTTAAACCATTTTGTCGCTTCCAAAGTTGTCTGATTATTTAATTTTGACAAAAAATGCGAAAAATCTCTATAACTTTTATGAATAATATCATGTGATAAAATCCCGCGTTGTCCCTCACTCCATGCCACGGCGGGATGCACTTCTACATCTTCATAACGAAAACATCCTTTGCGAAAAAGCCTTAATTGCGCTGACGGATATTGGCCTCCATACTTAACCCAATAATCTCCAATATAATTGCGGCGAGGAATAGAAAAAAGACTCATCGAGGTGTTAGGCAAAACATCCTGAATTTCTTTCTTTAATTCTTCAGTAACAATTTCATCCGCATCTAAACTGAAAACCCACTGCGAGCTAGCTTGTGCATAAGCCCAATTACGATGCGAGCCTTCTACTTCCATCTTACGATGAAATATTTTATCGGCATATTTTTGCGCAAGGGAAACGGTCTTATCTGTGCTTTCATCATCAACCACAATAATTTCCTCAACCCAACCATAAACGCTTTTTAAACACTGTTCAATGCGGCTCTCTTCATTTTTTGTAATAACGACAACAGAAATAGGCAACTTATCCATTATTAACCTTTCACAATAACTTTTAAACAATCACAAACGTATTCAATCTGCTCTTTTGTTATATGCGGGAACATTGGCAATGATAATATCTCATCCGCCATTTGTTCGGAAACAGGCAAATCCCCTTTTTTATATCCAGCATCTTTATACGCTTCTTGCAAATGAACAGGAATCGGATAATGAATAAGAACGCCCACACCCTTTTCTTTCATTTTCTCAATAACAATATCGCGATTCTTTAAAATACGAACCGCAAATGTTTGAAACGTATGCGTTTGGTTTTCTTTCATCTTTGGCGCAATGAGGCCTTTCACATCTTTTAAAATATTACAATAATATCGCCCGGCATCATTACGCATCTTATTCCACTCATCTAAATATTTTAACTTCGCCGATAACACAACCGCCTGCACTGTATCCAAGCGAGAATTAAATCCAATAATTTTATGGTCATAACGGCCCGTGCGGCCATAATCACGAAGCATGCGTGCACGGACATTCACTTCTTCATCACTTGTGACGATCATGCCCCCATCGCCAAAAGCGCCTAAACCTTTTGTCGGATAAAAACTAAAACAACTGACCTTGCCTAATGAGCCGATTTTCTTTTGCTTATACGTCGAGCCATGAGCCTGCGCCGCATCTTCTATAACGGGGATATCGTATTTTTGAGCAATTTTTAAAATATCTTC
>JAKQLT010000021.1 GCA_029567025.1 Candidatus Omnitrophota bacterium
AACAATGACCGCATCATTAACCGTCACGGTTTGACCAGGTTGCGTTTTGGCGACAATGACCTCTCCATCAATCGGCGATATAAGCGGAATGGCTTTATAAATGTCCGTCCAATACTTTAGTGCCTCATCCCCTTCTCCGCGAGCGGCATCTAAAAGCGCGGCGCGTTCCGTCGAGCTCATCCAAGCCAAAGTCTCGCCGGCTTTAACCTTCTGTCCTTCTTTAACTAAAATATTTTCAACGCGGCCGCTGACCGGCGGTTTTACCTCAAGCCGATTTTTGGGTAAAATAGTTCCTGTCGTAGAAATAATGTTTTCAATAGAACCTCTCAAAGGCTTTATCTCTTTTAGGAAACTATTATCTTTTTTAGAACCTTGGATTTTAAGATAGAAAAATCCTAAAATAAAAATGATAACGATCCCAACGATAAATAATTTTGATCCTTTAGAGCGCATAGTCTAATGTTTCTCCTTTCGCTTGTATCCACTTGGCCTCGGCTAATAAAGCGTTTGCTTGAGATTCTAAAAACGCCTTTTTAGCGTTGACTAAATCATTCTCGATAACAATCCAATTATCAAAATCAATAAAACCAATTGAATATTGTCCTTGGGCAATTTTAGAACGCTCTTGAGAAGCCTCTAAAGATTTACGCTTAACCTCAACCAATTCTAAAGCATTTTCTAAAGCATTCCATGATTGCTCCAAAGAAACGATAGTGGTATCACGCACGATCTGTTCATTGGCCTCAGCTTGTTTTAAAAGCGCTTGCGATTCTTTGATCTGCTCGGCCTTAAGCCCTCCTTCAAATAATGGAACACTTAAACTCACTCCCGCATTCCAGCCCTCATCTTGCGGCGGCCACTGTGAACTTGATCTATCCGCTCCAGCGCTTAAAGAAACTTTTGGAAAACGATTGCCTTGTGATGATTTTAAATTAAAAATAGCGGCATTTTTCCGCGCGATAGCTTCAATCACGGAAGGATCATTCTTTACAATTTCTTCAAAGTCAGGTTTCTCCAAAATCGTTTCACGCACTAAAAAATCTCCTTGAACAAAAAAAGGTATGAATTCTTTTTTTCCCATCGCTTTTGTTAATTGGCGCTGGGCTAAGACCACGTCTCGTTTGGCTTGAGATAATTCCGCACGCGCTGAAATTAAATTAGCTTCTGCAGTCAATAAAGCGCCTTTGTGCTCTAATCCGGATTTATAGCGAAGCTCGATTAATTTCCAATTATCTTCTCTGATAGAAACAATCTCTTCTGCGACTTTTATTAATTCTTGGGCTTTTAATAAATGAATAAAAGCCGTGCGTAAACTTAAACGAACATCAGAAGAGGTGAACTGATACGCCGCGCGCGCCGCGTTTAAATTTTCTTTTGCCGCGTAAACGCTGTTTGTCGTCTTAAATCCGTCAAAAAGAAGCTGTGTAGCAGAAACACCGTAAGAATAACTTTTTGTTGTCCCAGAAGGACCTCGTTGGGACGTCGCCAAACTACCGCTGACTTGAGGGAAATAATTACTTCCAGCGACATTCTGGCTGGCTTTTTTCTGGTTGATAACCTCGACAGCAGAAATAAGTTCCGGGTTATTCTTTTTCGCTTCTAAAAGGCATTGCTCCCAGCTTAAAACTTCTTCAGAAAAAATATCCTGCGCAAATAGACATAACAAGAAAAATAAAACAAAAAATAAATTTATTTTTTTCATAAAAAAATCCGCCCTTTTTCTTTCTCATAATTCTCAATACGTTTAGCGTAATCTGTTCTTAAAACCCTGTCAAGCGCATAACAAAAAATTTGCCACTCCTTTACTTATTTAGACAAGAAATAATAATAAAAGTTACTTTAATATTACATAAAAAAGCCTTAAGGATTATCTCCTTAAGGCCTTTTTAAAAAACATTTCTAAATTATTAATAATCTTTTCGCGCGGCGTAAGTAAATTGCGCAAAATAACTCTTGAGTAAAAACTCTGCTGATGCGGAGATTGTTGTGTCTAAAAAACATTCCACGATTGTTTCTCGGACACGAGCTAATTCTTTAAGACGAGGAAAACTTTTTACGCTATCTAATGTCAGATCAATAAGCTCTAAAGCGCGTTCAAAAGCTTTTTGACTATAATCGGCATTATTTTTAGCGCGCCAATTAAAAAAGCGCTCAACTTCGCTTCCAATGTTAGCCATCTGTTGCAGAAAAGACATTTGATTCCATCGGCCTTGGGCAAGATTTTGATGCGTGGAGGTCATTGTTTAATCCTTCTTAAAACAATTTCAATGATTTTTTTGCGTATTTCTTCACTCTCAACACTACGGCTTCGATTATTCTGCGACGGGCGCATATTAATCATAGAATCAAATTCTATAAAATCACTTCCTGCCATCTCCGGATAAAGATTAATTCCCCATAAACTTTTTTGTTTCGATCCGTTATCCAAAAGAAACGCTTCTAAATCCGCATGAAGCTCGGCATCAACCGCCATAATTTGTTTATCAACATCGACCACAGCCTTAACCAAATCACCAAATAAACCCACCGCCATTTGTTTAAGCTCATCGAATGATAATGTCTCTCTAATAATTTTCATTCTCAACTTTATAATTTTTTTACACTTGCGCGTCTGGCGCTTTCCAGAAATTCTTTAACGCTTCATAACGCTGCCACTTGGCGTTTAAGTCTTTCTGCCCTAATTCCAAAAGTTCTTTGGCACGTTCCGGCTTAGCTTTCGCTAATTGTTTAAAACGATTTTCACCGTATACAAACTTTTCCAAAGGAATCTTAGGCGGTTGCGAATCTAATGAGAATGGATTTTTTCCTTCTTTCGCCAAATCCGGATTATATCTAAATAAAGGAAAATATCCGGCTTCAACCGCAAGCTTTTGTTCGCCTAATCCGGATGTCATATCAATCCCATGGGCAATACAATGAGAATACGCGATAATAAGTGAAGTTCCTTTATATTTTTCGGCTTCAATGATGGCTTTAACCGCATGCGCGTCATTAGCGCCTAAAGAAATCTGCGCCACATAGACACTTCCATAAGACATCGCCATCATCGCGAGATCTTTCTTAGCTGTAGGTTTTCCATCAGCCGCGAATTTCGCCACCGCACCACGCGAAGTAGATTTCGACGCCTGCCCGCCGGTATTAGAATAAACTTCCGTGTCTAAGACCAAAATATTGACATCGCGTCCGCAGGCTAAAACATGATCCAACCCGCCGTAACCAATATCATAAGCCCAGCCATCGCCGCCGATAATCCAAACACTTTTCTTAACCAACATGTCCGCTAAACTTAAAAGATGTTTGGCGTCAGACGACGGATTATTTTTTAATTTTTCTTTTAAAGCTTCAACGCGTTTACGTTGTTCAAAAATTCCAGGCTCATCGCTTTGATCGGCATCTAAAAGCGCTTTTACCAATTCATCGCCGATAGTTGAAGATAATTTCTTTAAAAGCTCTGCTGCGAATTCTTTTTGTTTATCAATCGTTAATCGATATCCAAAACCAAATTCCGCATTATCTTCAAACAGCGAATTATTCCACGTCGGACCGCGACCTTGAAGATTCGTTGTATAAGGTGTCGTCGGTAAATTGCCGCCGTAAATAGATGAACAGCCCGTGGCGTTCGATGCGATCATGCGATCGCCAAAAAGTTGCGTGACTAATTTAATATAAGGCGTTTCCCCGCAACCTGCGCACGCACCTGAAAATTCAAAAAGCGGTTGCAAAACCTGCATGGAACGCACCATGGTTTTATTTACCAAGTTTCTATCCAATTCAGGAATTTTCAAGAAAAATTCCCAATCTTTTTTTCCTGTTTCACGCAAAGGAATCTGCGGCATCATATTAATCGCTTTTTTTGTTTCATCTTGTTTATTTTTCGCCGGACAAGTATAAACGCAGGCGCCGCAACCCGTACAATCTTCCACCGCGACTTGAATGGTAAATTTCTTTCCTGCCCATTCTTTGGCTTTAGCCTCTGTTGATTTAAAAGTCGCTGGCGAGCCTTCTAAACATTTTGGATCATAGACTTTCATACGAATAACCGCATGCGGACACACAATATTACATTTTCCGCACTGAATACAAACGCTCTCGTCCCAAACAGGAATCGAAAGCGCAATATTACGTTTTTCCCATTTTGTTGTCCCGCAAGGGAATGTCCCATCCATAGGAAAAACTCCGACGGGCAAATCATCTCCGCGACCCGCAATAATTTCCGCGGTAACTTTTTTAACAAATTCTGGGGCATTTTCAGGAACAACCGGCGGACGGACAATTTTACTTGTCGCTTGAGCCGGAACATCGACCTTAAAAAGATTTGCTAAAGTTTGATCCACAGCCTCATAATTTTTCTTAACAACTTCCTCGCCTTTAGAACCATACGCTTTTTTAATCGCGCCTTTAATAGAAGCGATTGCTTGTTCTCGAGGTAAAACGCCGGAAATCGCGAAGAAACATGTTTGCATGATCGTGTTGATACGCACGCCCATACCTGTGGCTTCCGCGACTTTGTATCCATCAATCACATAAAACTGAACTTTTTTCTTAATAATCTGCTCTTGAACGTCCCGAGGCATTTTATCCCAAATCTCATCTTTATTAAAAGGACTGTTCAATAAAAACACGCCGCCTTCTTTAATTTTACTTAACATATCATATTTCTCGATGAAGAAATATTGATGACAAGCCACAAAATTCGCGGCAGTCACTAAATACGTTGAATGAATCGGATTCGGGCCAAAACGCAAATGCGAAACGGTTACAGACCCGGCTTTTTTAGAATCATACACAAAATATCCCTGCGCATAATTAGGCGTTTCCTCGCCGATAATCTTAATCGAATTTTTATTCGCCCCGACGGTTCCGTCAGAACCAAGACCGTAGAAAATGGCTTGAACGCCTTGTGGATCTTCGGTGTTAAAATTCGGATCATACGCCAAACTGGTATGTGTTACATCATCCACAATCCCAATCGTAAAATGATTTTTAGGCTTCGCATTGGCTAAATTATCAAAAACGCCTTTTACCATAGCTGATGTAAATTCTTTAGAAGATAAACCATAACGGCCGCCGACAATAATAACATCTGAAAAACCTTTTTCTTTGCCGACTTCATTAAAGGCATTGACAACATCTAAATAAAGCGGCTCGCCTAAAGCGCCCGGCTCTTTGGTTCTATCTAAAACAGAAATCTTTTTAACTGTTTTAGGAAGTGCGTCTATGAAATCTTTAGCTGAAAACGGACGATACAGCCGAACCTTTAAAACCCCAACCTTTTCTCCTTTTTTTATAAGTGCGTCAACGGTTTCCAAACAGGTTTCCCCGCCGGAACCCATAATCACAATGACTTTATCCGCGTCAGGAGCGCCAAAATAATCAAATAAATGATACTGACGGCCGGTCAATTTCGCGAACTGATCCATAGTTTTCTGGACGATTCCAGGGCACTCATCATAAAATTTATTAATCGTTTCACGGGCTTGAAAAAAGACATCCGGATTTTGCGCGGTTCCGCGAATCACAGGATGATCAGGAGACAACGCGCGTGCGCGATGCGCGAAAACAAGGTCATTGTCAATCATGGCCTGAAGGTCTTCTATGGCTAATTGTTCAATTTTGCTTACCTCATGAGAGGAACGAAATCCGTCGAAGAAATGGACAAAAGGAATGCGGGCTTTTAAAGTAGCGCTATGCGCCACAAGGGCTAAATCCATAATTTCCTGAACAGAAGACGAAGCTAAAAACGCGAAACCCGTTGAACGCGCGGACATCACATCCGAATGATCGCCAAAAATCGAAAGCGCGTGCGTAGCCAAAGTTCTCGAGGAAACATGAAATACCGTCGGAGTTAATTCACCAGCAATCTTAAACATATTTGGGATCATTAGCAAAAGGCCTTGGGACGCGGTAAAAGTGGTCGATAAAGCGCCGCTTTGAAGCGCGCCATGAACAGCTCCGGCAGCACCGCCTTCCGATTGCATTTCCTGCACAAAAGGAACAGTGCCCCAAATATTGGTTTTACCCTTAGCCGACCATTCATCCGCCCATTCGCCCATATTCGATGACGGCGTAATAGGATAAATCGCGATAACTTCGCTAAGCTTATGCGCGACATACGCCGCGGCTTCATTTCCGTCGATAGTTACTTGTTTTCGTGCCATGATAAAATCCTTTCATTAAGATGAATTAAAATTTCGTGTTTATGATTTTAAAAAAATCGTGGCGTGACGTGTTTCATTATACTGATAAAAATATTTAGGTCAAGGAACTTCAAAAAAGGATTTACGCGAGGGACTTATAACGTTAATTGTTGCAACACGATCGTAACAATCTTCTTTTCATTTCAAACTTAAAGATAATTATTTATTTTCTCGTTCCAGCTAAAACGCGGCAAAAAAGGATGGGAATTAAAGAAATGCCTAAAAAGATGCGGGCTAAATCTAAATTGTGCGGATACCACGAAAAACCCAAAACCAGAAAATATAATAAAAAGGTAAAAGAAAAAATGACTGAGCCAAAATCAACGCCTAAAAATTGCCGTAATAAAGGGATATAATAAGAAATAATCCGTAAAGGGCATAGCGACAAATGAAGCCCAGCAAAAAGCATTCCAAAAACAATCACCCTCACCCACCAGATAAACCACACGCTTTTTTCTTTTATCGATTTGGGATAAAAAAGAGATTGCGGTGAAAAAGACCCTTTCAATAATTGCGAGGAAACTTCCCCTTTTTGGCCTTCAAAAGGAGCCAATGAATCCGCGGCTTGGCGAGCAATCACGGTCATCATCTGAAATGGACGAATAATCTTATAACTGACTCGTATATCCCCTATTTCTGATTTTTGAGGATCTTTTCCTAAATATAACGCGCCCTGAACCAAATGTTTTTCAGATCTAAAATCACGAGGCAATTGAACATAATCTAACGAAAGAATAGCAAACGGTTCATAATCCTGCATCTTATCAACAAGTTGAGGCCATAACTTAAAAACACCTATTTTCACATTCTTAGCGACCCACGTCCGCGATTGAAACGGCAAAACCTCGGGATTGCGATAAGACGAATCCTTGAAATAACGAGACAAAATCCTTTCAGTTGACCATTTCTTTTCATAACGGCAAGTTGTTTCAGTCTTAACGATGCCAAATTCATCATATTCTCCTGGTTTTTCTTTCGTCACGCAATATTCTTGCCATTGATACATTTCGACATCGCGTTTTAATTTAACCGCATTGGCCATTACCCCAAAAGAGGCATCATGTAAAACATCTTTGGTATCAATAATGCCGCTGACATGAACGATTTTTCCGCCGTTACGATAATCCACCCTATCAATAGGTATCGTTAAAATAGTATTAACCTCACGCTGAAGAAGATCCTTTTTCTGAATCGCTTTTGATTCGCTATAAAAAAGAGAAACAACTCCGATAATAATAAGAAGAACTCCTAAAAAAATATTATCAATAGGAATGTGCGGCGTATCCATATACGAAGGATCATCTTGACGAAAACGCGGGAGCGAAAAGGCCTGTTTTAGTTTATCCTCTAAAGATTGAGGTTCGGACTTTTGTAAATTTTCCGCCTCAGCCGAACTGTCTTTTTCCGATGAGGATTCTATGGGTTGTGATAAATTGTCATCCATAATCTATAAAAACAAATTTTAATGAAGTGCTTTAATTGTATACCAAAAATCACAGATTAACAAAAAAATCTTATGCGACTGTTTTTTTTAAACTGTGGCCATGATCAGAGGAAATCGTGCGGCCTAAAGACGCGGCCATAGAAGAAATACATCCAAAACAATCACTCGGGGAATCACTAATGCAGATTTTATTGGGATAAAGCTGATAATGTTCTCGATATTTCGTAGGCGTGACATTCGGCATAAGGACATTAGCGCCACACTGAAGCGCTTTTTGACGCCCGTTGGGGTCAATAGAACCCATGGCTGTTGTCGCCGGAATATGCGTATTTTTTGTCACGATACGAATAAGAGCTAATGTTTTTAAAGTTAAGAAAAGTGTCCCGCTTTTTTCATTTTCTAATGGCGTGTGCGGATTAACAATAAACGGGCCAATGCCAATCATATCCAAATCCATTTGTTTCATTAAAAGAATATCATCAGCGATCATCTCATCGGTTTGACCAGGAAGCCCAAGCATAATGCCGGAACCAACCTGATAATTTAAGTCCTTAAGCCATTTCAAACACTCCATTCTTTTTTCATAAGAAGAATCGGGTTTTAATTTCTTAAACAATGCCTCATGCGATGTTTCAAAACGCAGTAAATATCTATCCGCGCCGGATTCTTTTAAAATCTTATATTCTTCATAAGTTTTTTCACCAATGGATAAAGTGATGGCAATATCAAAATTCTTTTTAACACGCGACAAAAGAGAACATAAATCCATTACGGAAAACTCACAATGCTCGCCGGATTGTAAAACAACACTTTTATAGCCCAATTGATAAGCGGCCTGAATGGACTGAAAAATTTCTTCAATATCCATCCGATAACGTTTAATACACGCATTCGATCGTCTTAATCCGCAATACAAACAATCACAGCCGCAAATATTGGAAAATTCAATAAGCCCGCGCAAATGAATGGCGTCGCCCATATATTCTTCGCGCACACGATCGGCTTCGGCAAAAAGCTCGCCTGCATTTTCTTCTCTTAAATGTTTTATAATTTGTCTTTTATTCATAAGAGAACCACCAACCCACCCCCGGGGTGGGCTGGTAGGATAAATCTTAAATATACACATCCCGCTCGCCGTTTTCAATCCGACGGTATAATTCCATAAAATGGTCATAAAGCGTAGGGACTTTTCTTTTAATATCTTCTATTTCATCCTGCAACACTTTTTGAGAAAGACGTTTGGTTTCATCCGAGGCAAAATCATCCAACCATTCTTGAAAAGTTAAAACCGCGTTTAATTTACAAAAACATCCTTCTTTTCCTGTTCGCAGTAAATCCATAATGCATTCACCCGTGCGGCCGCAACGATAACCAGCCGTGCAAAATGAAGTAATAAAACCCATTTGGGAGAATTCCCGAATGACTTCATCCAAACTTCTGGTGTCGCCTAAAATAAATTGTTGTTTATTTTCTTTTTGTAGCTCTTCATTTTCGCTATAACCGCCGATACCGATTTTTGTCGAGGCATCAGTCTGCGTGATACCTAAGAAAATGGCTTCTCGACGGATTTGAGCTGTTTCGCGCGCGGTAATAATCATTCCGGTATAAGGAATAGCCAAACGAATTATCAAAATAATTTTCTTAAAATCCTCATCGCTGACAGCATAAGGAGAATTTTGCATCAAAAGATTATTTAACGCCGGCTCCATTCGAGGAAAAGACACCGTATGCGGGCCAATGCCAAGCTTACTTTCTAACGCCCGTGCATGATAGATGAGACCCATCACTTCAAAGCGCCAATC
>JAKQLT010000221.1 GCA_029567025.1 Candidatus Omnitrophota bacterium
GTAGAGTTTTAGGCCAGAAAACAATCTTCTCTTTAATTAAGAAGAATTCTTTTGCCTTTGTGAATGCTGACAGTCCGTCTTCTATTGCGAAAGCAATCTTCCAAGGAGCAGATGGAGTAGGTTTGGTTAGATCAGAGAATATGTATACAGAAATTATCCCGCTTTCTTTAGAGAAATTAACGAATGCTTTTAGGGCGATTATTAAGTCTGGTAGCAGTAAAAATATGACGATCAGAATTCTTGATTTTCAACCGGATAAAAAACCATTCCCATTTAGATGTTGCGCCTATGATAAAAGTAAATGGTATATTGAAAATCCTATTGGGCGTCAAGTGATTATTCAGCAATTAAGGGCTTTATTGCGTGTTTATACCGAAGGATTTATGTATTTTAAAGTAGAATTCCCGATGGTAGAGACAGAAGAGGATCTTTTAGCTATTGGAGAATTGCTCAAGGTTGCGCTTAAAAGAGAAAATATTTCAGGAAAGATTTTTGATTTAGGCATTATGGTTGAAACAAAAGAAGCGGTTGAAAGATTAGAAGGCCTTCTTCGCCAAGGCATTGCTGGCCGAGCCATTAGCTTTGTGAGCTTAGGAACAAATGATTTAACAAAATCATTTTATGAAATCGATAGAAGTGAGGCTGCCCAATATAACGAATATTTTGGTTCTGTGCGCCCAGTTATTTTAAAGGCTGTTTTGGATGTGGCGTTTAAGGCAAACAGAAATGATGTTGAATCTATTCTTTGCGGAGACTTGGCCAATCGAAGACGATTATGGATTGTTTGGTATTATTTACAGAAAATATCTCAAGAAAAAGCAGATATTCGTTTAAGTATGTCAGCGCCTATGGTCGCGCGATTTAAGGCTTTTATTAAAAATTTAGATGAAATGATTCAGGAAAAAAGAGACGCTTCTTTTAATGATGCTTTTGATTATATTAAAGAAACAGTTTTATTGCCTTATGAAGAAATTGATGAACGTAAAGATCAATTAAATGAAAAACTGCAAAGTGCGGTTAATCGTGTGGAGTCTTATATTAGAGAAAAGATTAGATTAGAGGAAGAAATCGTTTCATCTTTTCAAGGCCGTGTTTCTGACAAAGATCGTGATGATTACAATGCGCGTATAAGACAAGCCGAAGCTGATGGCCGATTGATGGATGTGAAAGACAGCGAAGTTATAGCTCAAGCCAAAGATTTAATTGGCGCAAATTATGAAGTAGAATTACCGACAGAAACCGGCCGGGTAAAAGTTCTTAATTGGATTGAAGGAAAGAAAATTTATGTGATTTATGAATCTGATTTAAGCCCGCCTGATGCGGTTGTGTTTGGTAATGAGATATATCTTTTCCTCGAGGAAGCAGATTTTAATCCTACCCAAGTTGCCACGATTTTAGTTCACGAGGCTGTTGAAAATAGTTTAGTAGATAATGACACAAGTGATGAAGAAGCGCTTAAAGCGCATGAATTCGCTCAAAAAGCGCATGAAAGCTTTGTTGTTGAATTAGCCGGCCGTGAAGAGAACGAAATTGATATGACAGATGTGCCGTTTGAAGTTGGGACAGAAGAATTCGGCTATGTTTTCGCACATCGCGTTAATGAAAAATTTGGGTTTAAGCCGTCTGCCGATGAAGCTTCTCTATTCACCGTGGCTGGTGGGGAAGAATCGGCAGCGGCGTCTTTTGATAAAATTTTACGTCATCCGTTATTAAAATTCATGATTATTGGCGTGATTATATTGATGAATCTATTTGGCGGAGTTGGGAATTTATTAGCGCAAAATTCTCAAGATCTGATTACCGGTGGAAATAATACAGTTATATCGCCGCTGTCGCAACGGGCTTCTCTATTCACCGTGGCTGGTGGGGAAGAATCGGCAGCGGCTTCTTTAAACTTAGTTTCTGAAAAAGATAGTTTGAATATTTTAGTTAGATCAACGCAAGAAGATCTTAGATATTGGAGGAATATTGAAAAGTTAGTTGAAAGAAATGCGTTTAGCGAAATCACAGAAACGCCGGATAGCATGGTAACGCGTTTAGTAGGAGAAATTAAACAAGATTTATTAGCGCAAGAACAAGTTCAAGCGGATTCCACAGAAAATACGCGATTACGAGTTCAGAAGGAATTAGATCAATTAAATGCAAGTAAAAAAGGGTTAATCACGTTAAAGGCAAATTTAGAAGCACAAAATGATTCATTGCGCGCAAAAATAGTGATGATACCGGAATCGTCTGACAGCGTGAATGTTGATTACGCAGCGTTAAAGCAAAGGGCGCAAGATGAAGTTAATAAATGGCAACAAATTATAGTCCATTTAACGAATAAGAATTATGAGATAACGACAACAGATACATTATTAACGGCAGAAATAAATAATAGAGCAAAGGCGCTTGAGAATGCGATAGGCCAAGCAGAAGATCGTTATAACGAAGCTGTGAACGATTTAAAAGAAATCGAAAAAGAGCAAAATAATTTAGATGTTTTAAGAAAACAACAAGAAGCGCAAGATTTGGTTTTAAAGAAAGCTTTGGAAACAATCATAATTAATGAAAACTCGATTAAAGAAATCGATAATCAGATAACAATAGCGAATGATTCCATTACGCGATTAGAAGAGCTTTTGCGAAATGTCGATAAAGACGAAATTGTGATTGTGGCGGATGAGAATCTCGTTCGACAAGCTCAAAACAGAACCACACAAATTATAGAAGGATTAGAAAACAATGTTAGAGATTATACAAATCGTATAACAGAATTACGAGGTTTAACGAATAATGCCCAAGAAGAATTGAGAAAATATACGGAAATACGAAGATTAGTGGATTTAGGTCAATTTGATAAAGTTGTTTCAAGCGACAGCACGTTAGTGAATATTATTTCTCAAATCAAACAAAAGATGGCTGACGATGAAAAAGTAGCCAAGGATAGCATTAATGCTCGACGTAATGAAGCGCAACAAGGACTTGGGATTGCTCAAAATTATAAAACAACTTTAGATTCATTAAGAAGGGATTATGAAAGAGCTGACGCGCGAGTAAGGAATTTTATAAGAACAGAATTACAAGATACAAGTAGTGTTGATCTAGACAATTTATTGACGCGTTTAACAGCTCAACAAAGAACATCTCAAGATGATTATCGTTATTGGCAAGGCGTTAGAGATTCTTTGGCGCAAGGAAATTATGATATGGCGGTTAGAGACTCTGCGTTAGCCAATGAACTTTTGAGTCGTCGTTTAGCAATAACCAATACGCATGCGATAGCGGATTCAAATTACACAGCGATATTCAATCAAGTGAATGAATTAAATAATGGCAAAGTTCATTTGGAAGATTTAAAGAAACAAATTGAATCTGTTTTTGAACGATTAAGGACATTAAAAATAGCGCGATTTACAACAGAAGATATAACCGTAGAGGATATTGACCGAGAAATCAATAGAATAGACGGATTAAGGCAAACGACGGAAAGACAACAACAATTAATAGAAACAATTGATTTAGCATTAGAGAATCCGGCATTAGATAGCTTAGATGTTGCAACCATTCCTGATAACAATTTAAAGAAAAATGTGGTTAATATTTTGGAAAATAAAGCTCAAGCGCAAAAAATTATCTCTGAATTATTAGGGCAATACAGAGATGATTTAACAAGTTTAACAACGAATAGAAATGCGTTAGAGGTAGTCAGAAAAGATTTAGAAGCCATACGCGTGATTTTTGAGACAACCGTTACGACTGATGCTGAAAATAATCGTTCTTATTTAAGAAAAATAAATGATTTATTAAATCGTGTTAATGCGGAGCTGAGCCGTAAACAAAATGAATTAAGAGAATGGGAAAGAATCAAGACGGCGTTAAGAGCTAACAATTATGATATTCGCGTGGATCATGCTGGTTTACGAGAAGAATTAGCCAGAATAAGAAGGGCGACAGAAAACGCGTTAAGAATAGCAAATAATGAATTTGAAAGAGCGCAACGCGAGTTAAATAAATCAGAAAGACTTTTAAGGGAATTTACTCAATTAAAATCTGATCTTGAAAGAGAGCAAAACAAGGCAAAAATTATTTTAAATAAAGAAAATATAAACGATGTTACGTTAAGCAATATAGAGAAAGAAATCGCGAAGGTAGATGAATTAATCGCTAAGACAAGACAATATTTAGAGGCGTTAAATAAAGAAGAGAAAGAATTAAAAATTGCGCCGGATACGAATTTAGTCGCTCAAGCGAAAATAAGAATAAATCAAATAATAGAAAAATTAAATAATGATATTGCGGCTTATGGGCGAGAAATCACAGAAAAGACCAATCTTATTAATACGGCGAATGACGAGATCGCAAAATATAGAAATATTAAGACTCTTATGGGAAACAAAGATTTCGAAAATATTAGAGATGTTTCTGACAGCGCTTTAGCGGGTATTTTAGAGAATATTAAAAATAAAATGGCGGCTGATAAACAAGCGAAGATTGACGAGAGGAATAAATTAAAGGCTGATATTCAGAAAGAAATCAATAACGCTAAAGCTCAAAGGCAAGAATTGGTTGATGCCAAAGTTGTTTTAGAAAATAGTAATAATGTTCTTAGGGCTGGCTTACCAAAAGCAAGCGGCATAGATATTGATAAATTACAAAAGAAAATAGATGAACTTAAGAGAAAAGCCCAAGAAGCAAAAGATAATGTCCAAGCGCTTTTGGATACGCTTCGAAATGGTGAATATGAAAAAGCCGTTAAAGATCCAGAAATAGCGCAGGAATTAAAGAAGATGACAACGGCAGAGAATAGGGCTTTAGATATAGCTCGTCGTCGTTATGAAGAAGCGTTACGCAGATTAAAAGATATTGAAGCGAAAGAACAAGCGGAAAACAGATTAAAGAAAGAGCGTGAGGAAAATGATCTTATCAATCGCGCCATTTTAGATGAAATTGCGGCGAATGAAGAAATGATGAGAAGTATTAATAATGACATCTTAACAATTGAGAATTTAATTATTCAAAAAACAAATGCATTAGATGCTTTAGGCAGACAGAAAATAAATATTCAACCCAATCAAGCTTTAGTTGAACAATTAAAGGCCAGAATTCGAGAGATTATTCGTGAGTTAGAAGAAAAGTTGGCGGCGTATTTACGACGATTGAAAGAAATAGGCCAAGAGATGGAAGATTTACGCGCTCGAGCAAAAGATCAAGAAAAGATAGAAGATAAAGTCAGAGAGCCAGAAGATATTATGGCGCCAGCAGATTCAGTAAAGATTGAAAATAGAGACTTGATTGCGAAAGGTGACAGCGTTGATGTCGTTATTCCTGCTAAAGATGTGGAAAACCCTGATTCATTGATGATCACAGCGCCTATGATAACGGTGTTTGATAAAGATTTTACTTTTGCGAAGCCTGATAGTACAACGGTTGTTCAAAAAGATTTTGTGGCGGTACAAGACACGAGTAAAGTGATACCTCAAGAACAAACGGAAAAGTTGCAAAATATAAGAGCTAAAATTTTAGGATTTGTTTTGGCGTTCATAGCTATAACAGGAATTTTGTTATATAGATTCTTTACAAGAAAAGGGGCTAAAGGAAAAGAGGAAGAGAAAGAACAAAAAGAACAGCCAAAAAATATTAAGAGAGAAAAGAAAGAAAAAGTTCAAAAGCCAAAGAAAGAGCCGAAATCGAAGAAGATTTCTGATAAGAAAGAACTTAAGGCGAAGAAAGAGCGAAGCCCGTCGAAAGTCGTTGTATTCTTTAAGAATATTTTCTCTGCTTTCAGAGTAATACAAGAAAAGACGGCTACTGCACATAAAGTTCGAGTTGAATTAAAAAGACAAAAAGAGGCTGAAAGAAAAAAACAAGCGGCCCAAAGAAGAAAGAATGAATCTGAAAGAAAGCAAGAAGAAGCTGAAAAGAAACAAGTTGGTGCATTTGTAGAAGCCAATTTATATTCGACAAAAGGGCATGTTTATAAGAAAGCGGAAGCCAATCCAGGAATTATCAAAGAACTTTTATCTGGAATAAATGTTGAAAATAATACTTTATTAGTTTGGGGTTGGTTAAATAGTAAAGAACAAAAAGCATTTATTGCGGTTAATGATAATGACGAAATTAAGGCAAAAGAACAAATTGTCCAGATTATTTTAATGTCGTTTAAGGATAATAAATTGAATTTTATAAACGGCTGTTGGGATTCTATTAAGAAAAGATTTATGAAGGAAACAAAAGTTCAGGAAAGCTTGAAAGATTTAATGAGAGGGAAAGATTTAGAGCAAAATCGTGTGGTTATGTGGGCATTATTGCATAAAGAAGAGAAAGAAGCGTTTTTGGTCAGTAATGATATGAATGAAGAAAAGTCTCAAACACAATTGGTGAATATATTAAAAGAAGAATATAAACAACGAGCGCAAAAAATAGTTAGAACGCATATAGCGCATCTTTTAGAAAAGAGGCAAGACACCCAAAAACAAGATTTAGGCGTGGTTAAAGATTTTATGGCAGGTAAGGATAAAGCAATTAATCAAGATATGATGTGGACTTGGTTAGAGAAAGATATTCAAGAGGCCATGGTCATTGAAAATGATATGAATGAAGAAAAGGCCAAAGAAGAATTAAGCAGATTTATTGTCATTATGATTCAATGTAAGGCTTCCGAATTTATTAATTTAAGGATGAAAGCGATCAAAAATCAATTTATTAAACATGCTTCAGATTTTAGAGAGCTTTTACAGCGACCGGTTATTAATAACGATCTCGGCTGGATCGCGCTTAATGAGAAAGAACAAGAAGCGTTTAAATTGCTTAATGATATGGATGAAGAAAAAGCCAAAATTAATGTCTTAGAAATTCTCAAGGAGACGTTGGAAGAATTAGCTGTAAAAGAAAATCTAAACAATACGCCAAAAACTTTTGTTTTTCCATTATTGGTTACAGGCATGTCTTTCCCTTCTATCATAGCACCAGTAGGCGTTGTTTTAGGTGTTGGATTTATCATTTACAGCATTATAAAATGGCTTCGTTTGAAGAATCATTCACCAAACAGCCGAGAGGTTTCTTTTTCTTGGTTAAAGAAGATTTTTATATTCGTTGGAAGTATTGTTCTTTTTGTTTCTTCATCGTGTTGCCATAAACCTACTGAACCGCCTGTGTTAACGCCTGTTGAAAAAGCGCGACAATTTATTGTTTCTCAAAAACATTCCGGCACAGGATTAATTAAAAGTTATGCCGGCTTGCCATCGTTTGATTATTCCTATAATACGGCTTGGACATTTGATAACGCGCTTGTTTTAGCTTATTGGATTTCTTCGAATATCAATGGTGATTTGGCAAGAGCGAAAGATTTAGCGGAAGAATTTGATAATTTGCAATCGGCCAATGGTATGTGGGCTAATGGTTATAAAGTCAATAGCGGGGCTATTCATAGTCAAAATTATCGCGTGGGGCCGACAGCAACAATGGCAAGAGCTTTTGTTGATCTTTATGTAAAGACGGGTGATACCGAATTTTTAGTTGCCGCTCAACAAGCCGCTAATGCGATTTTGAATAATTTCTTTATTACAAGATATG